>CAZPLV010000149.1:3034-5108 GCA_964587295.1 uncultured bacterium | reverse complement strand
TCCATCGTCGGCCACTTTGAGGCAGGCAACATTTTCAGGCTGCCCGCTGGCGTGGCCACATCCGATCTGCTCGACATAATGGGTGCCGTGCCGGGCCTCATCGCGGCTGCCCGGCCCTTGCAGGAAGAGGAAGGCCGCGAGCTGCTCGCCGCAGCCGCAGAGTTTGTTCTTGAGGGCCTGCACGCCCGCAAGCAGATCGGGCGCAGTGAGGAGCACGGTTTCATGCGGTCCGAGCCCGAGGCTGTGAGCGGGCAGCACACCCGGCGCAGCTGGAACTGACGATGATGTTCGCCCAGGTGCGCTACAGCAAGTACGAGGGCCCGGAAGATGAGGTGGACCTTGAGGAACTGCTCAGTCACCTGCAGGAGTTCCTGCTGGAATCAGGTTTCAATAACGACCCGTGGGATCCGGACCCTGAGGCCGGCCGCGAGTATGAGGACCTGCTGGTTGCCATAGCCGCTGCCCTCGCCGCGGGCGAGCTGATTGATAAGGACCTGATGACTGAGGCGATGGACGCTGACCAGTGGCTGGATACCCGTCTGGGCGAACTGGCACAGCGGTTGGCGGAGCGGCTTGAACAGGCAGGATATGTGCGCTTCGGCAACGTCGGCGGGCAGGGCAGCAGTGATGAGCCGGCCCGTTTTGAACTGACGGCAAAGACCGTAGGCCATCTGGGCAATAAGGCCTTGCGGGACATCCTGGGACCAGGTGCCGGCCGCCTGACCGGTTCACACCGCACAAACAGATTAGGCAGCGGTGTGGAGGTGAGTTCGGCCAGCCGGCCATACGAGTATGGCGACACGCTGAGCCTGGACGCCGGTGAAACGTTGCGCAGCGCGGTCCGCCGCAACGCGGGCAATGGGTCGATCCGGATCGGGCATGAAGACCTGCACGTTCAGGAAGGGGAGCTTCACACCAACGCGGCCACAGTCCTGATGCTTGACTGCAGCCACTCTATGATCCTTTACGGTGAGGACCGTTTCACACCCGGCAAGAAAGTTGCCCTGGCTCTGGCCCAGCTGATCCGCAACCAGTACCGTGGCGATTTCCTGAAGTTCGTGCTGTTCCACGATTCGGCTGAGGAAGTCACACTGCCGCAGCTGGCAGGCATGCAGGTGGGCCCATTCCACACGAACACGGCCGGTGGCATCGCCCTGGCTCGCCGCCTGCTGCAGCGGCAGTCTGCCGCCAACCGCCAGATAATCATGATCACGGACGGCAAACCCACCGCCATTACACTGGCGGGCGGCCGCATCTACAAGAATGCCTACGGTCAGGATGCGCTTGTACTGAGGGAAACACTGGGCGAAGTTGCTGCCTGCCGCCGCCAGGGCATCACCATCAACACATTCATGCTGGCAAGGGATCCCGCGCTGATGGCGTTCGTCCGGCGCATGACGGAAATGACAGGCGGAAGGTCGTATCTGACCTCAGCTGCGAATGTGGGTGAGTTTGTGCTGCAGGAGTTCAGCAGCAGACGCCAGCGACGCTGAAAACAGACGCGCTACTCGGCATAATTCTCCAGACGCTGCAGTGCGTCCAGTGCGGGACCGTAGTTCGGGTCGCCGACGAGCGCATTGCGGTAATTGCTGGCCGCCTGCTGCAACAGGGCTGCATCACCGGATTCGCCGTGACGCCTTTCGGAGACCTGTCCAAGGCGGTAAAAAGCTTCCACGTATGCCGGTGAGGGAAGGTTGCCGCCGGTGTCGGACGATTCATAAACGGCAATCGCCTGCTCGAGGGCGATTTCAGCGTCGTCGAGCCTGTCCTGGAACAGCAGCATGCGGCCCAGATCCAGCCACGGCCACGGCTCGCGCTGACCACGGGAAGTTTCCGCAGCCGCCCGGTAGGCCGTTTCCGCAGCTTCCAGCTGACCTGCCTGCCAGGCTACCCTGCCCCAGTCCATGGCGTATGCATAGCGTTCGTCCAGCAGGAAAGCTGCTTCGAGCAATGGAACTGCCTGAGTCGCTTCAGCTTCGGCTGCATGGATCAGACCGACCAGATTGAGTTCCGAAGCCGTTTCGGGTTCGGGACTGCCGAGCAGCAGCATGGCTTCAACGCTTTCGCGGGCAGA
>CAZPLV010000149.1:0-2934 GCA_964587295.1 uncultured bacterium | reverse complement strand
AGCAGGAAGCCCACTTCTGTTGCATCCTCAAGCGGCTGGACAGCCGTCACGCCCACACTCAGGCCCAGTGAGAGTGCCTCTGTTCCGGCATCAAGAAGCGCTTCGGAGAAGCCGCGGTAGCCCGCCCGCGGGATGAGCAGCAGATCAACTGCCTGCTCCGGTTCAGATGCCAGCACCAACGCCGGGTCGGCAACCAGGGCAGCTTCTATGCCCAGGTCAGCCAGTAGCCTGATACTGAGCGTGTCCCGCACGGCAACAGGGATCCGGCTGAGCACCTGCCTGACCCGGGCCCCGCCTTTGCTGCTGAGCGGGCCCACAGACTGGCCGTAGACGACCGTCCTGAGGCCGGTAAGCCGGGCCAGTCGCAGCACCCCCAGGTAGTAGCCGAGACTGCGTGAGCTGGTGGTGTCCTGCAGCAGGCCACCACCACCGGAAATGAGCGCTCCGGCACTGCGAAACGCTGCCGGCAGGCCCCTTATGCGGTGCACGGCTGGCACGCCGTGCTCAGCGGTCGTCAGCTCAGGGTTGCCACTCAGCACCAGGGGGTCTGCGCCCAGTTCCCTGAGCTGGCTCAGAAGGCCAGCCAGCAGCGCTTCGTCCCCGAAGTTGCCGTATCCGTAATAGCCGGAAATCGCGACCCGCACTCAGGTACGTCCGGGTTCGTCGAACCTGTCTGCGGACGCCAGCCAGCGTTGCCACAGGCCGAGTCCCCAGCGGGTCAGCAAACTGAGCAGCAGTCCGGCAACAAAGCCAAGGACCAGCGCGATCACCGTCCGCTGAAGGGAAATGGCCAGCGGCGTGTGGTAGTGACTGAACGAGTTCAGGATGGTGGCCTGGGCGACCACTCCGGCAGTGAGCAGGCCCGCTCGCAGCCAGGCCGGCAGTTGCGGCACCATCAGTGCCACCACGGCAAGTGCGTGCCCGATCAGTTCCTTGAAGCGGGGCCGCACGAAAAGCTCGTTCAGCCAGGTGCGCAGGGCCAGTTCGGCCTCACTGGCACCTATGATGGGAAAGTTGCCGCGCCGCAGCAGGATCAGACCCGCCGCAGCCGCAACAATGACGAGCAGGGCGACGATGCCCACCGTCAGTGGCTGGGCTGAAAAGTCGCGTACCCACTGAGCCGGACGTCGGTAACGAAGTGCGTACTGGAACAGGAACAGCGCTGGTGGCACCACCAGGGTAGCGGCGACGCCCTGGAACGGAGTGATTGCCATCATCGTCTCGAACTCACTGCCGGTGGCCGCAAGCAGGACCGCCCCGATCAGGGAGATCAGCGTGGCCAGCAACAGGCTGGCAATGTTCTCGCGCAGGTAGGCGTAGCCGAGGACAGGGAAGACCAGTGCGGCCGCCAGAGCAAGTGCGGACCAGTACAGGCCCGCAGCAGCCACACACAGGAGCGCCACTGCGAGTACAACGAGGATGGACCAGGCGCCGGGATAGGCCAGGCCCAGCAGCAGCAGGCCGGCCACTACTCCGACTGCACTCAGTGCGCGGAGCAGTGCACTTGCCTCGTAATCCACCGGCCTGAACTCAAGCGGAGCAACCGTGAAGCCTTCGGCAGTCAGCTGCTCATGCACCATCCGGACCATCTCACTGGTGTTCTCCAGCATGTTGCCGGTGTGCTCCTCCGTCCAGGGACGCAGGTACATGATGCGGATGCCGCGTTCACTTGCAGCCAGCGCGTACTTGGGACTGATTTCCTCGGCGTCCAGGCCGCGATTGACGTGTTCCTGGCTGAAGCTCAGCAGGCGCACGGTGGGAATGAGGTCCACGATGTCTTCCATGCCGGCCTGCTCGGTTCCCTCAATGATGCCGGTGATGAAGTCCTGGCTTGCCGCCACCAGGGTGTCGAGACCATCGGGATTGCCTGCCAGTTCAAGGCCGTAGTGAATCAGATAGTTGGCCTGGGCGGGGAAGTCCGCGCCGGGGTTCAGCAGGCCAGGGAAGTTCCGGGGCCGCCAGGCAATGTCAAAACCGGCTGCAGCGTAACGTTCGATTTCCGCCTGGTCCACACCGGCCGGCCGGGTCTCGAAGCTGTCGCCCGGGAACCAGTACCAGTCACGGCCGAGCAGCTCGAATTCGCCGGGTGAAACCGCGCTCTTCTCCAGCAGGGGATCCAGAGCGCCGGCCTCAAGCTCGCTCAGCACGGTGGCCTGTCGCGGCAGCACCGGTGCATCCGCGATGCCTGCCACTGCTGTCAGTGCACTGAACTCGTGCCCGGCCAGCGCAATGATGCGGCCTTTGGCAGCCAGGGTTTCCGGGGTGTCCTCGTAGAGGATAACGCCGGTCAGCCCGAGCTGCTGATATTCAAGTGCCAGTTCAAACGGGTCACGGCCAAGCAGGGCTGCCTGTTCGTTCAGGGCCTCACCGTCCATCAGCATGGTGACGCTTACTTCGCTGCCTTCGGACTGGACCCGCCTGGACACGAGTATTGCCGCCGGTATGAGGCTCAGCAGCACGAGTGTCCACAGCAAAATCTGCAGCTGACTCCTCATGCCGGGCCTCCGGCGAGCCAGTCACGGACAAAGGCACCCAGCACCGAGATGGCCACCTGGTTGCGGCCGCCTTCAGGAACGATCAGGTCTGCGTGCTGCTTGCTGGGCTGAACGAACAGGTCGTGCATGGGCCTGACCGTCGTGCGGTACTGGTCGATGACGCTGTCAGCGGTGCGCTGGCGCTCACGCACATCGCGTTCCAGGCGCCGGATGAAACGCTCATCTGCAGGCGCATCCACAAACACTTTCAGGTCCATGAGCTCGCGCAGCTGTGCCTCATGAAGCGTCAGGATTCCCTCAAGGATGATGATCGTCCGGCTCGCCACTTCAATGGTGGTGTCGGAGCGGACATGTTTGCCGAAGTCGTAAACGGGCCGGTTAACCTTGTCACCACGCATGAGGGTCAGCAGGTGTTCTTTCAGGAGCGGCGTGTCAAACG
>CAZPLV010000148.1:0-5131 GCA_964587295.1 uncultured bacterium | reverse complement strand
GCGCACCTGGAGTTCATCGGCCGCAGCCGTGAGCTGAAGCTGCTGCAGCAGATGTTTGATCGCACGGCTGAGAGCGGCGTCACCCAGGAGCTGTGGCTGGTTGGCGACAGTGGCCTGGGCAAGTCCAGGCTGCTGCGTGAGTTCCTTTTCAGTCACTTGACCGAGCCCGCGCGGGTGCTGTGGCCGGCGGAACGTTCCGGTTCGGCTTTGTCGTGGTTTTCCCTGGCGCGTGCCGTTTTTGGTGCTGATCATGGAATTCCTGGTGCCGCGGCGGTTGAGGAGCGACTGCGGGAGCTGCTGCCTGACGAGCCGCGCTGGCGCAAGCAGATTCTGTCGAGCCTGGGCATGTCGCAGGTTCAGCCGTGGACGCGTCTTGAGCGCCGCAAGGTGAACCGCACCAGCCTGGCCTGGCGTGACCTGCTGGTTGCGCTGGCTGCTGAGGAAGCGAAGCCGTTGGTGCTGGTAATTGAGAACCGGGTGCAGGATCCGGCGATTGCTGAGTTCCTGCAGCTGCTGCGTGAGGCTGCTGCGCCGATTCTGCTGCTGCGGGCGACAAGGTCCGCTGACCGGCCTGACTCCGGTGAGGTTGTTTACCTGCAGCCGCTCAATGCAGGTGAGAGTCTGGAGCTGCTGAATCAGCTGGCTGATCCGGTGATGCGCAAGGCCACTGAGGCGCTGGTTTATCAGGTGGGCGGCGTGCCGTCTTACATTATTGAGCTGGGCCGGGCGCTTCGGGTTGCTGAGAATGCCTCGATCAGCGGTTCGCTTGAGGCGGTTCTGCAGGCGCGGCTGGACCGGCTCGGTGCGGCTGAACGGCAGCTGCTGTCGCTGGCGGCGCTGACGGGTGAGCGCAGCTGGGAGTCTCTGCTGCTGGACCTGGGTGGTCCGGGCGCTGCGGAGGCTTTGGAGCAGCTGCTTACTGAGAATGTGCTGCTGCGCTTGCCGGAGAGCAGCATTCCGGGTCAGGTTGAGTACCGCTTCCAGAGTGAGCTTCTCAGGCATGCGGTGCTGCGGATGGTGCCGTTTTCGGATCAGCCGCTGATCAGTCTGCGGGTTGCTTCGTGGCTGGAGAGCCGGATTCCCTTTGAGCTGTCTGACAGGGTGGCGGATCTGTTCCGTGCTGGTGGTTCTGATGATGCTGCCTGGCCGCATTACCTGACTGCCTTGGAGCATGCGGTGAATGAGCGGCCTGCGGAGCTGCCTGATCTAATCGGGCGGGTGCTGAAACTGGAGTTGCCTGAGACGCAGATGTTTATCGTTGCGCTGGCGACTGCCACTGCCGCCCTGGCGGTGCCGGATGTGAAGCTGGCGCGCAGGCAGTTGCAGATGGCTGAGAGCCTGGCTTCAGATGCGCAGCCGCTGCCGGCGCTGGAGACCCTGACTGAGTTGCAGGATCAGCTGGTAGCGCTTGAGGCTGAAGTTCCGGCAGAAACCGCGGCAATTTCCGAATAAGGCAATCTGCGGGGCATGGTCCAGCTGGGTTCGACGCTCGGCCTGGCGGAGCTGACTGTGACTGTGGTGATGCGCTGCGACAGGCGGGGCGCCGGCAGGCGGACGGCCTGCTGCCTTCTGGCGGAGCGGTGACGCTGCTGCCAGCTGAGCGGAGCGCGGGTTCTGCGGAGCCAGTAAGCTGCTGCCAGATACATGCCGCTGATGACCAGAAGTCCGATGAAACCGAGGCTTACGAAGAGCCCTGCGGGATTTGTGAGTACAGCCGTGATTCCGTTCATGGCTATCCTTTCTGCTGAAAACACTGTATACCTTAGTTGCTAAGGTGTCAAGTGTTTTGCGGGCAGATTTCAGTGAAAACCCCCACAACCGCGCCAACTTGGGTTATCGTTACCTCCGATGCAGGCAACCCAGAATGAGATACACGCGTTCCTCCTGGAATACACGGGGGCACACAACCGGGTGCAGTCCGGCAAGTTCAAGCGTGACCAGTTCCGCCTCGAGTTCGAGGGCGGCTCTGCGGCCACGGCCAGGGTTCGTGACCTGCGGACCAGCTGCTGCATGATTGATCTGGGCAGCAGCATTTTCACGCTGAACTTCCGGGACATTACTGCCTTCAGCATCCCGAACGAACCCGGCGTCAGCATGCCGGTACTGAGTGTTCGCCTGGGCTGCCTTGCGCGCGACATGAACGCCCGCATGGCCCGCGACACCCGCCGCAGCAGCTACTTCGAGCGCAACAGTGACCGTAATTACACCCAGCCGCGTGCAGTGCAGCAGCCGGAAGCCGGCATCCCGCTGAATCCGCCCGGCGGCGTCCAGCTTGAGATTGACGCGAGCGAGCAGGAACCTGCGCCGTACAACCGCGTGCGCCGTGAGGAGCAGCCGGAAAAGCAGAAGGTTGCCCGGGAGAGCGCTTCGCAGCAGCGGCAGTCGCTGGATGAGATCGAAGAGATGCTCAGCCAGCTGTGGCGCCAGCCGAACAACCGCTAGTTTTTTGCCTTAATTTGCGGCGTGGGGTATTGCCCTGTGCCAGGGATTAACGTTGTTCATACGTCGTCAGTACGTGGATGGGCAATTGCCCAAGGGCTCGCTTGCGTTTAAGCGGTTGCGGCCTTCCGGCAGGTACTGACTTTGTTCATACGTTGGCTTTAAGTCGCTGGCCGGGTGCCGTAAAGGCAGCGATTGCAGTGGAGATCGGTCCGCAGATGTAACGACGTTGTTCATACGTTGACATCACTTTGCCGGGCATCGAGCCGCGAAGCACTGATTCCCATGGCAAGCATGGGCAATTGCCCATGAAGGTAATGACACCATACTGACAACGTTCACAGCCGGCCCGGGACATGTCCGCGCAACGCCAGGTAATACCAGCAGCGCCGCACAGGCGCCGTGACGAACCACAGGCCCCCGGCCCAATGCGCAAAAGCATAAAGAAACTCACGTACGGCTCTGTTAAACTCGCCGCTAGTGTGACGCAGCGATTCATTACAGCCCTGTTACTTATTCTCCTGAGCGCGGCAGCATTTGCTCAGGACAGGCAAAATTCACTGGCAATCAACGGCGCCCTGGCAGACGACGCCGGGCCCTACTATTTCAGCAACTGGGGCGACTCCAGCACCCCGTTCGCCCAGGCCAGCCCGCTGGCCCGCGCGCTTGGACTCAGGCTGAACTGGAACGGCGACACCCGCATACTCAGTTTCAGCGACGGTGAAACCACAGTCACCAGTTACGCCAACGGCGACGTGAGCGCCGGCCTGAGGCCACGCGAAGGCGGCATTTACGTCAACGGTGCTCCGCGTACCGCCCCGCAGGCAGTGGTCGTCAACGGCACCTCTTATATAGCGATTGAACCGCTCGCCCGCGCCTTCGGTTTCGAAGCCGAATGGCACGCCGGTCCGAGGGTATTCACGGTCGACGAACCCGCGCCGCCCGCACCGCCAGAGCCGCAGCAGCCCGTTGCCACGGCACCTGCCAGTGCGATCACCGCCAGCGGCCCGCCGCTCAACCCGTTCCGCGTCGGCGCGCATGACGGTTACACGAGGGTGGCACTTGACCTCGGTTCGGTCGAGACATTCACCATGGCAGCCAGCGGCACGACCTTCACGGTCTCGTTTGATTCCAGTTCCGCACCTGACTCCGCCTGGCGCCAGACTGACCGTTACGTGCAGAGCGCCTATTACGCGGTCATCGACGGCAAACCCAGCCTGGTCATCAACACCTATCACCAGCTGAATCCCGCCGGCAGCGGCTTCCGCTACGCCACCACCGACACCGGCACGTTCTACGTGGATTTCGGCCCGGGCATCGAGGGCCGCGCGGTCGGCGCGCTCGGCAGCAGCCAGGCAGCATCCGCCCGCAGCGGTGAACCCCTGCCGGGCACCGACAGCACCCTGAACACGCAGGTGTTCGCGCCCAGCCAGGGTGGCGGCGGCAACCGCGTTGTGGTGATCGACCCCGGTCACGGTGGTATCGACCCCGGTGCGGTCGGCTACGTACAGGAGCATGAAGTGGTGCTCGCCGTGGCGCTCAGACTCAAGACGCTGCTGGAATCCGCCGGCATCGAGGTAATCCTGACCCGCGACGGCAACTACGACCTGGACCGCAACAAGGCCACCGACCTGCGCCTGCGGTCGAATTTCGCGACGCCCGACCGCAACATGTTCATCTCGATTCACGCGAACGCCGCGGCCAACAACTCGGCCAACGGCATTGAGACCTGGGTGTTCGGTGAGCCGCTCAGCCAGGCGAACCTGGACCGCGCGATTCAGGAAAACGGCGGCCGCGCCCTGACGGACGAAGCACTCGCCATCGCCAACGACCCGGCGGTAATGATTCTGCGCGAAACGCAGCTCAGGTACTCGCAGCGCCTGGCGGAATCCGTGCAGGCCAACATGGTCAGCTCCACCGGCGCGCGCGACCGCGGCGTGAAGCAGAGCGCGTTCTACGTGATCCGCAACGCCCGCACGCCCTCGATACTGGTGGAAATCGGTTTCGTCAACAACCCCAACGAAGGCCCGCAGCTGGGCAACGCCGCCTATCAGGACCGGATTGCCCGCGGCCTGTACGACGGCGTGATGGAATTCATGAACAACGGCGGCAGCCACGCGAGGAACTGAATTGAACCCGACGGTCAGCGCATCTGTGCAATCTGGTAGCATTCCTGCATGATCAGAGGAGCAGGCGGCGTGGTTTTCGACCCTTCGGGGCGTGTCCTGCTGCTGAAACGGCACAACGGTCCCTGGGTGTTTCCCAAAGGCCATATCGACCCGGGTGAAGAGCCGCTGGAAACCGCCCTGCGCGAAGTAGCAGAGGAAGCCGGCGTCAACGCGCTCAACACCGACCCGACCGAGTTCGAGACGCGCTACACCCGTCCCGACGGCGTGAGCCGCCACATCAGCTGGTTCATCATGCAGACCGAGCAGGTTGAGTTCGTGAAGAGCGAGGACATCTTCCCCGACGGCGCCTTCGTGGAGCCCGAAGTGGCGCTCGAGCGACTCAGCTTCCCGGAAGACCGTGAACTGCTCGGGAAGGTCCTTGCGCACCGGGCGGGCGGCAACTGATGCTGATTTCGGGCACGGACCAGGACAGGTCCGCAGCCGAGCTGCTCGACTGGTTCGGCGCACTGAAACGCGACGGCACCCTGGTGCTCAGGCGCGGCAACACCGGCCTGTACAGCCTG
>CAZPLV010000147.1:0-5131 GCA_964587295.1 uncultured bacterium | reverse complement strand
GATTACCTTGACCTGTTCCTGCTGCACCGGCCGGACACGCTCGTGGAGCCCGACGAGGTGGCGAAGGCGTTCGATTCGCTGCAGGATTCCGGAATGGTCAGGAACTTCGGCGTGTCGAATCACATGCCGGGCCAGATTGAGCTGCTGAAACGCTCGGTACGCCAGCCACTGGTAGTCAATCAGATGCAACTGAGCATCGTTCATGCCCCGATGATTGCCCAAGGGCTGGCCGCCAACATCGCAGGCGAGGACCAGTCTGCAGTTCGTGATGGCGATTTGCTGAACTGGTCCCGGCTGAACGATGTGACGCTGCAGGCGTGGTCGCCGTTCCAGGGCATGAACGACGGTGCTGTCTTCCTCGGCGACCGGGATAACTACGCGGAGCTGAATGACGTTATCGATGAGCTTGCGGAGAAACATGGCGTGACCGGCCAGGCGCTGCCAGTGGCCTGGATTACGCGGCATCCGGCTGACATTCAGGTGATTGTCGGCAGCACCAGGCCCCAGAGGGTGCGGGAGTCAGCTGCCGGCTCGGATCTGAAGCTGTCACGGCAGGATTGGTACAGGCTGTTTACGGCTGCCGGACACCAGGTGCCGTGAACTTAGCTCCGCGTCGGCGCTCGGCGTCCCGGGAAGGAGATTAGACGACGGCCGGATGGCCTTGCGGCTATTCAGAGCTGTCTGCGGGCCGGGTTTCCCCGATCAACTCCAGGAAAGTTTCCACCAGCTCCGGATCAAAGTGGGAACCTGCTTCCTTGCGCAGGTGCGCGACGATTTCCTCCTCGCTCCACGCCGGCCGGTAAGGTCGGTCTGAGCGAAGGGCGTCGTACACGTCGACCAGAGCGAACAGCCGGGCCTCAAGCGGAATCGCCTCGCCACTGAGCCGGTCTGGATAGCCGCTGCCATCCCATTTCTCGTGGTGGTGTCGCACTACATCCAGGGTGGAGTCCGGCAGGAACGGAATGTCGCTGCACATCTGCGCGCCGGTCACAGGGTGGCGTTTGATCAACTCAAACTCGTCTGCGGTGAGCAGACCTGGCTTCAGCAGAATCTGATCGGGCACGCTCAGTTTGCCCATGTCGTGCAGGTACGCCCCCCACTGCAGCGCCTGCAACCGTTCAGCGCCGAAACCAAGTGCCTGACCAAAGCGGGTGGTGAGTTCCACCACGCGGTCGGTGTGGCCTTTCGTTTCGTAATCGCGGTGCTCCAGCGCCAGTCCCAGGGAGCGGAATGTGGCTTCGCGCGTGGCCTTCACTTCATCAAGGTGCGCCACGCGTTCGAAGGCGTTTGCGATTCTCTGTGCGAACAGGGCAGCAATCGAGACGCCCGTCTCGTCAATCTGCCTGTGTTCATCCTTGCTGGCGAGGATGAACAGGTATTTGCCGGCATCCTCAGTCTCGATAGGCAGAGTCAGGACGGAGGTGAAGCGGAGCGGATCCAGGTACCTGGGCCGATTCTCGAAGGTGACGTAATCGCTCACCAGGACCGGCTTTCCGGTTGCCACCGCCTGGGCCGCCGTGCCCTGGCGCAGCGGGATGGGGCGTGAGAGCAGATCGGTCGCCTCGGCGGACGCGTCTCCCGCGCGCCATCTGGGTATGGCGTGGTCTCCCTCCACCGCGGCCAGCGTGGCGTAGTCGACCCGCAGTTGCGAGAGGAGCTCACGGAGGCCGGTGGTGACGAGTTCGTCTATGTCGTTGATTGTTTCGATCTGCTGTCCGAACCGGGCCAGAGCCCGGTAGTCGTGGGCGCTGCGTTCAAGCCGCTCGAGGACTGTGACCATATCTGCCACGCCGGCGATGTAGCCGGTAAGCGTGGAGATGTAGGAGATCGAATCAGCGTCAACGTAAACCGCATTCCGGTCCAGCACCGTCACTGCACCGGTCGCAGAGCCCCGGGCGAATGGCAGGGCGAGCACACCCCGGAAACCGGCGTCAGCCACCTGCGCCAGGGTGGCGTCAGCCGATTCCGCTTTGGTTGCGTCGTAGGTTAGCGGAATCCTGGCGTCACTGGCTCGCCGGGCCAGCGTGCGCAGCACCCCGGTGGGCAACGACTCCATGGCATCCGTAAGGCCGTGGTGCGACACGCAATACAGCTCGTCCGTAGCTTCCACGTAGGCGCAGGCGGCGGCAACAGTGCCCTTGATGGCGCTGCTCAGGATGGTCCGGATGGTGGCGCCCAGGTCCTTGTAGTTGGCAGCTGTCAGGAAGGCCCTGTGCAACGTGTCGAGCCGGGTGGCACGCAGTTTCAGCTGGCGGTTGCTCTCGAGCAGCTCTGCCTGTTTGCGTTCGGATTCCTCACGCAGGGCCCGCTGTTCGGTAATGTCGTGGAAGTTGATGATTACAGCGTTTATGGACTGGTCGTCCAGCCGGTTCGTGAACGTGCCCCGCAGCCAGCGCCACTCGCCGTTGGCATGCTGGCCACGGAACTCGAGGGTCACTGCGTCATTGGGAGCCAGGGCTGTAACCGCCTCCCTGATCCGGGTCAGGTCCTCCGGATGGTACGGCAGCGGGCGCAACGACTGGCCGGTCTCGCGCGGGTAGCCAAGAATCCGGAAATTCGCGGGACTGCGGTAGAAAGGCTGGAACTGCGCGTCCACCAGCGTGATGCCGTCCACTGAATGCTCAACGAGAGAGCGGTAGCGGGATTCCTGCCGGATGCGCCGCGAATCGTCGTGGAACAGGACCAGCATTCCCTGCGGAGTGGGATGGGCGCGGACCGCGTACCAGCGATTGTGATGCGGGTAGGGGAGCAGGAAAGACTCCACTTCATCCGAGTCAATCGCCTGTTGGTACTTTTCTTTGAGTCCCTGGTCGATTGCCTCCGGGAAGCGGTCCCAGCAGCTGCGGCCCAGCAGTTCATCCCGCGGTTGGCCCAGAAGCTCTTCTGCCTGACTGTTGACCAGCGTGAAACGCCAGTTGTGATCAAGCGCGTAGCAGGCGTCGCTTATCTGATCGAGCAGAAAGTTCGGGTCGGGCTGGGTGGGATGAACATTCATGAGTCACCTGCAGGCAATGCCTGTGAATTCAGACTCTCATTAAACCGCGGCGCTGACTGTCTGTATGTGATCCTCGTCATGCTGTCCCGGCAATGATTCGCTGGGCAGTGCCAGCGGCTCACTGCGAAGCATAATACTATGTGCCCACATATATGTGCAAGAATTCAGCTGGAGGTGGACTGATGGCGCAACTGCATTTCTACGTACCCGAAGAAACCGCAGAATTGTTGCGTAAGCGAGCTGAACAACAGAATCTGAGCCTGTCGAAGTATCTGGCAAAAATTATCCAGCGCGAGGTTAGTGGGGGTTGGCCAGCCGGCTATTTTGAGACCGTGTTCGGAAGCCTGGCGGAGGATTTCAGCCGTGGAGAGCAGCCTGCACTGGAAGAGCGCCTTCCCTTGGAACCCGGCGGCAGGAATTAGCCGAAAATGGATCTTTACATGCTGGATACCAATGCGTGCATCGGCGTCCTGACTGGCAAATCCCATTCCGTGGTCCAGCGTATGCAGCAGATTGCCCCTGAACGGATTGTGCTGGCCGCTGTCACAGTTGCTGAGCTCCATTTTGGAGTCCATAACTCGGCAGATGTAGCCAGAAGCATGCGCATGACCACAAAGTTTCTTGCGCCATTCCGGGTAGTCGCCTTCGACACGGAGGGAGCCAGCGTGTATGGACGGATCCGGGCGCTTCTGAAAGCACAGGGACAGATGATCGGGGCAAACGACCTGCTGATTGCGGCAACTGCCGTTGCGTCTGAAGCAACACTCGTGACGCATAACACCCGGGAATTCAGCCGGGTTCCCGAACTGAAGCTCGTGGACTGGGAGACTCCCGGATAAACTTGCTTACGCTGGCACCACCCACCCCTTGGTGCCGGGCCGCTCGGTGACTGACCACAATTTCCGGGACGGCCATGCCCTAGCCCCGCCAGGGCATGGCGCGCCGCTCAAGCCACTGCAGCAGCCAGGTGAGCCCGACCCCGAGCACCATCACCACGAACAGTGAGGCGTACATCTTGTCGATCGACAGGATCGTCCAGTAGTAGTACACCAGGTAGCCGACGCCCTGCTGCGCCCGGATGAACTCGACAGCCACGATCACGATCAGCGCTGAGCCGAGCGCGATGCGCAGGCCGGAGAAGATGATCGGCAGCGCGCCGGGGATGATGACGTGGCGCAGCATCTGCCAGCGGCCCGCGCCGAAGTTGCGGCCCGCCTCCAGGTAGACGGTGTCTATTCCGCGCACGCCTGCCATGGTGTTGATGGCGATCAGGAAGAAGGCGGTGATGGCGATGACCGCCACCTTGGGTCCTTCCCCGAACGGGTTGGCGAACACGAGCATCATGAGGGGAAAGATCGCGATCTTGGGCAGCACGTAGATGGCGGACATTATGGGATCCAGCATCTGGCGGATCGTCTGGTTGAGGCCCATGGCCATGCCAACCAGGATGCCCGGCAGCGCACCGATGACAAAGCCGGCGGCCACGCGGTACAGGGTCGCCAGCACGTGGCTTTCAGCGATGAGTGACCAGGCGCCGTCCCAGCCTTCTTCCGCCCAGATCGAGGGGATCAGCCAGGGCCGGCCCAGAAGGCTGGTGCCGTTGAAGTGATCGTAACTGACGATAAGGTCCCACAGCGCCGCCACGATGCGGGTGGGCGGCGGGAACCAGCGCCCGTTCACGTACCCGAAGTTGACCAGCAGCTCCCACAGCACGAGCACGAGCAGCGGGAAACTTATCGCAAGTGCCAGGTTGTAGTTGCGCTGCTGCCGCGCCGGGACGCGTTTGCCGTAACGGTCGGCTGCCCAGATGAACAGGCCGATGCCTGCCAGCGTGAGCAGCCACACGAGCCAGGCGGGCACGGTCACTGCTGGGACTCCATGGCTTTGCGGACCTCATCCTCGAGCGCCTGCCACACCTGACCGGTCATGGACGCAAACTCCGGTGTGGAGGTCGTGGCGATTGTGCGCGGGCGGGGCAGATCGACGCGGAATTCGGTCTTATTGGTGCCGGGATGGGCAGTCATGATGACAACGCGGTCACCGAGCAGAACGGCCTCCTCGATGGAGTGGGTGATGTAGACCACCGTCTTGCGGTGCTCCTCCCAGATGCGCATCAGCTCGCCCTGCAGCACGGTC
>CAZPLV010000146.1:0-5187 GCA_964587295.1 uncultured bacterium | reverse complement strand
CCGTCGAGCGGGCTGCGGATGATGCCTTCCTCGAGCGTCCTGGCCGCCTCGTTGATGAGCGCCCACAGCAGGCGGCGACGGACGAGGTCCGGAGCCGGTTCACGCGTGCCACTGGCGCCTAGCAGGCTGTAAACCTGCGGGTTGACCCTGGTGGACTTGCCGCCTTCGTACAGGTAGAAGCCCTTGCCGCCCTTGCGGCCGAGCAGGCCCGCCTCGGCCAGCGGTTCTGCGCTGGCCAGCTGCATGCCACGCTCCGCGAACAGCGGGGCCATGACCGAATTGACGCTGCCGGCCACGTCAAGGCCGACTTCGTCAATCAGCTTGATCGGTCCGACGGGGAATCCGGCATCACGCATCACGGAATCAACCTGCTCGATCCTCACGCCTTCCTGCACCAGCAGTAACGCCTCGCTGATGTAGGGCGCCAGCACCCGGTTGACGTAGAAACCGGGATCGTCGCGCACCACAATCACGCACTTGCCCTGCTTCAGGCCCACATTCACTGCCGTGGCAACGGCCTGTTCTGTGGACGCCTCCGCCTGCACCACTTCCAGCAGCGGCATCTTCTGCACCGGCGAGAAGTAGTGCATGCCCACGACGTTGCCGGGCCGGCTGGCCGCCGCCGCGATCCGGCTGATCGGAATCGAACTGGTGTTGCTGGCAAAGACGTGATCATCAGACGTCACGGCTTCCACCTGGGCAAGCACGGACTGTTTCAGTTCCAGTTTCTCCGGTACTGCCTCGATGGTCAGGTCGCCACCGGCAGCATCAGTCAGCGCACCGGACAGCCCGATTGACTCAACGGTGCGGTCCCGTTCAAACGCTGTCAGGCCACGGCCAACGCGTTTGCTCAGGTCCCTGTGGATTGCACCCCGGCCCCGGGCAGCGAACTCGAGTGACTGGTCGTTGAGTGTCACGGTCATTCCGGCTGTTGCCGTCACCTGGGCGATGCCCGCGCCCATGAGGCCCGCACCCAGAACCGTCGCGCGTTTGACCGGCTGCTCCTGGCCCGCCAGCGGATTATGGCGCGTGGCCGAACGTGCGAAGAATACGTGCATGAGCGCCTGCGCCTGGCTGCTGCCGGCCAGTTCGCTGAACGCCTCGGCTTCAGCCTGCAGTCCCGCGGCAAGACCGTGGGCGCGGCCGATGCGCACCGCCTCAATGATCCGTCCGGGAGCCGGGTAATTGCCGCGGCTCTGGCTGCTGGCCTGGGCTGCCGCCTGGCGGTAAACCAGCTGACTGGCCGGCGCCCGCTCCAGCACCGAGGCAATGCCACGCTGCTTGCGCGGGCGCTGGCGGATGTGGCCCGCAGCCAGTCCGCGGGCAGCCTCAACGGCAGCCTCATGCAGCCCTTCCGGATGATGCAGGGCGTCAACAAGTCCGAGCCTTCTGGCCTGGCGCGCGTGCACCTTGCGGCCGGTGAGGACCAGCTCGAGCCCTTTCTGCAAACCGACCAGCTTCGGCAAGCGCTGCGTACCGCCCAGCCCGGGCAGAAGTCCCAGCTGCACTTCCGGCAGGGCAAAGTGGGTGGCCGGATGCTCGGTTGCCAGCCGGTAGTGACAGGCGAGTACCAGCTCGGTTCCGCCACCGGCACAGGCCCCATGAATGCCGGCCAGGACAGGTTTCGGGAAGTTCTCGATCCGGTTGAAGAAGTTCTGGCCCTCGAGGGTCACGTTGCGCAGTTCTTCGGGCGCCAGGCTGGTGAACAGGCTGATGTCCACCCCGGCCAGGAAGTTGTTCTTCTTGCGGGACAGGATGACGACCGCCTGGCTGGTACTGTCCTCCTGGATCCGGCTGAACGCCTGCTCCATGTCGCGCAGCGACTGGATATCCAGCGTGTTCACATGCCGGTCCGGAGTGTCGAGCCAGATGATGCTTACATCGCCGCGGTTCTCAACCGAAATCATGCGCTCACCCTTTCCAGCAGCATCGCCACCGCCTGGCCACCGGCTGCGCAGGCGGTGACCAGGGCAAGCTCGCCGTCTTCCGCCGTCAGCCGGTTCGCAGCCGTGGTCATGAGTCGCGCGCCGGTTGCCCCGAAGGGATGGCCCAGCGAAATCGAGCCGCCCCACAGGTTGATGCGCTCCAGGCCAGGTTCGGCAAAGCGGCCGCTGAGGCCCAGCCGGTTGCGGCCGAATTCATCCGATGACAGGGCCTTGAGCACGGCCAGCACCTGCCCGGCGAATGCTTCGTGGATCTCGATCACGTCCAGGTCCTGCCAGCTGATTCCATTGCGCAGCAGCAGCTTTGGAGCAGCATAGGCCGGTCCGAGCAGCAGTTCGTCAGACGGATCCTGAGCCGTGAACACCCAGTCGCGCAGCACGGCTTTGATCGGCAGTCCCTGTGCCTCGGCAGCTTCCCGCCGGGCGAGCAGCACCGCCGCCGCACCGTCAGTCAACGGACTCGCATTGCCTGCAGTCACCGTTCCGAAAGGTTTCACGAATGCCGGCCTGAGTTTTGCCAGCGCCTCCATGCTGGAATCCGTACGCCAGGTGTTGTCGGCGTCCACGAGCGCGAACCCGGGCGGCAGGGAAACCGGAGTGATTTCCTTTTGCAGGTGGCCTGCTTCTGCCGCAGCGGCGGCGAGCGCATGGGCCCGCAGTGCGTAACTGTCCTGTTCCAGCCGGCTGACGTCGAAACGTGCAGCCAGCCGGTCAGCTGAGTAGCCCATCGTCTCACCGGTGGTGAATTCGGCGATGGCGGGAGCGCCGGGCAGCATTTCCTTCAGTTTCATGCCGCGCAGCTGGCCAATGAACTGGAGCGGTCCCTTGCTTTTGCGGCTTTCGAACAGTTTACGGCGCATTTTCTTGCCGAACACCGGTGGTACATCCGACAGCAGCTCAACCCCACCGGCAACGGCGAAGCCCCCGGAGCCGGCTTTCAGGCCCAGGGCGGCATCGGCGATGGCCCGGTTGGCCGAGATGCAGGCCAGTGTGACGGTGTGGGCCGGCACTTCACGGGAATAGCCGGCGGCAAGGGCCGCGTCCCTGGCTATGTTGCTGGTGAGCGGATTCTGGATGACGTTGCCCATGATTACCTGACTGATGTGGACAGGATCAAGACCGCTCCGTTCTGGCAGGGCGGCCAGCACCGTCCGCGCCAGATCATAGGAAATAAGGTCGAGATAATCGGTTCCGGCGCGGCGGAACGGCGTCCGCACGCCATCCACCAGCACCACCTGCGAGGTGGAATATCCATCTGACATTGTGCGGCTATTGTACAGGCTGGCGCAGCCTGTTGAATGCGGGGTATCCCGGGACATTAATCGGAATGATTCTGAGATATAATCACGTTTGCAAACCGGTTGCCCACGAGAGGCAACTGCCAGCCTTACAACCCATTCAAAGGAGCATATCGTGGACGATAAAAACGATCCGAAAACACTTACGAACCGGCAGGGCCATCCGATTACCAACAATCAGCAGCAGCGCACCGTTGGTTCGCGCGGTCCTGCCACCCTCGAAAACTACCAGTTCCTTGAGAAAGTCAGCCACTTTGACCGTGAACGCATCCCCGAGCGTGTCGTGCATGCCCGCGGGTTTGTCGCCTTTGGCGAATTTGAGGCCACCGGCAAAATCGGTGACGAACCCGCCAGCAAATACACCCGCGCCAAACTGTTCCAGGAAGTCGGCAAGAAAACGGACGTTGCCGTCCGTTTCTCCACGGTTATCGGCGGTCGCGACAGCAGTGAGGTCGCCCGTGACCCGCGCGGCTTCGCCGTGAAGTTCTACACCGAAGACGGCAACTGGGACCTGGTCGGCAACAACATTCCTGTGTTCTTCATCCGTGACGCCATCAAATTCCCGGACGTCATCCACTCACTGAAGCCGGATCCGGTCACTTTCCGCCAGGAAGCCAACCGCATCTTCGACTTCATGAGCCAGAGCCCGGAATCGATGCACATGCTGACCCACCTGTTCAGCCCGCGCGGCATTCCCGCCAGCTACCGGCACCAGGAAGGTTTCGGCGTCAACACCTACCGCATGGTCAACGCCGACGGCGACAGCGTACTGGTGAAATACCACTGGAAGCCCCGCCAGGGTGTGGCCAGCCTCACCGCTGCCGAAGCTGCCAAGGTGCAGGGCCAGGATCTGGGCACCGCTTCTAAGGATGCCTTTGAGGCTATCGAGCGCGGCGACTTCCCGCAATGGGACTTGTTTGTGCAGATCATGGATGATCATGAGCACCCCGAGCTTGACTGGGATCCGCTCGATGACACCAAGACCTGGCCGGAAGACGACTTCCCGCTGCTGCACGTGGGTGTCATGACCCTGAACCGCAACGTCAGCGACCACCACAATGAAAACGAACAGATTGCCATGGGCACCGGCGTGCTGGTGGACGGCCTTGAGTTCTCTGAGGACAAGATGCTGGTCGGCCGCACCTTCTCCTACTCGGACACCCAGCGTTACCGGGTCGGCCCCAACTACCTGCAGCTGCCGGTCAATCAGGCGAAGAACGCCCGTGTCGCCACCAACCAGACCGGTGGTCAGGCATCATTCTCGCGTGACCTGGCGCCGGGCCAGAACCCGAGTGTCAACTACGAGCCGAGCATCCACGGCGGCCTGCAGGAGTCACAGCGCGCCGAGCCGTTCAGGGGTCCTGTTCACTCCGGCCGTCAGGTGCGCGAGGACCTGGAGCGCACCAACGACTACGCTCACGCACGCATCCGTTACAACACGATGATGGACTGGGAACGCGACGATCTGGTTTTCAACATGATCGACCAGCTGTCGCAGACCGAGCGTGACGTGCAGGAGCGCATGCTGTGGCACTTCTTCATGATTCATGACGACTACGGCCAGCGCGTTGCCGCGGGCCTGAACATGAGCATCGACGACGTGAAGGGCCTTCAGCCGCTCGCCAGCCAGAAGTTCACGGAAGCCGAGAACACCCGCCTGGCAAACCTGGGCAGCAATGGCGACCAGATCGACCCGAGCGGCCGTGAGTACGTGACCGCCTCGGTGGAGAACCGCCAGGCAACCGCCGAGGAAGTACTTGCCGGAATGCCCGCTGAAACCGTAAGCGCTGACTGACGAAACCGGCTTACAGCTGAATTGCTGAACAGATTTGTGGAGGTGGGGTTACGAACCGGATTCGTAACCCCACCTCATTTCCCAGGACAGGGTCACTGCTCACAACGTGAACTGGCGTAAACTTGCGCATGCAACCAACCCGCGCAACGCC
>CAZPLV010000145.1:0-5188 GCA_964587295.1 uncultured bacterium | reverse complement strand
CGCCGACACAGCGCTCCGCACCGCTGACTCGGGTTACCTGACCCGCAAGCTGGTCGACGTTGCCCACGAGCTCGTGGTGCGCGAGGACGACTGTGGCACCGTGGAGTACACCACGGTGGACTTCTACACCCGTGAGGGCCAGCTCAGGCCCAAGGGTCACATCGACATGGGCATTTACGGACTGCGCCTGGCGTCTGACCTCAAGGTCGGCGACCGGACTTTCTCAGCCGGAAGCCTGATCATGCGTGAGGACATTGAGGCCATCTATTCGGCACTGCCGGCCAACCCGTCCGTACGCGACATCGATGTCCGTTCACCGCTTATCTGCCAGACGCGCACCGGTGTGTGCCGGACCTGCTACGGCCTCGACATGTCCACCATGCGTGAAGTATCGCTTGGTGAGGCAGTCGGCGTCATCGCCGCCGAGTCAATCGGTGAACCCGGTACCCAGCTGACCATGCGTACGTTCCACACGGGCGGTATCGCCTCGGGTGCCGACGTGACCCAGGGTCTGCCGCGCGTGATTGAACTGGTCGAGGCCCGCAAGCCCAAGATCAAGGCAGTCATCAGTGAACTTGACGGCGTCGTGTCCATCGAGGATGACGACGACCGCACCCGCGTGACCGTCACCAGTGAGGACGGTGAGTTTTCCAAGACTTACCGCATCGACCGCAACCTGCGACTCACCGCCCAGGAAGGCGTACGCGTTGAGGCCGGCGACCAGCTGACCCGCGGAGCCATCAACCCGCACGACCTTCTGGAAGCACAGGGTGCTGCCAGTGTGCAGCAGTACATCGTGGATGAGATCCAGAAGGTGTACCGCGCCCAGGGTGTAAGCGTGCACGACAAGCACCTTGAAGTGATTGTCCGGCAGATGCTCAAGTACGTGGAAATCCAGGAGTCCGGTGACAGCAAGTTCCTCGAAGGTCAGGTAATCGAGCGCTTCGATGTCGAGGACGCCAACGACGCCCTGCTCGAGGACGGCAAGCAGCCGGCAGGCTGGAAGCCGGTGCTGCTGGGCATCACCAAGGCCAGCCTCACCACCAAGTCCTGGCTGTCAGCAGCGTCGTTCCAGCACACCACCCACGTGCTGACCGAAGCAGCCGTCAGCGGCAACATCGACCACCTGGTCGGCCTCAAGGAGAACGTCATCCTGGGTCGCCTGATTCCAGCCGGAACCGGTCTGGACGCCATCCGGAGCATCAACGTCGTTGACGAACGCTCCGAGACCAAGCTGGCTGAAGCGCCGTCCCATGCCGCACGCCGCAGCGCGGCGGATTCCGCTCAGCAGCCTGAACAGGGTGCAGCAGAGGCCTGAGTGCCAGCACAACAGTAGTCCCCGACCATCAAGGTCAGCAGGAGGGCCGGAACTTCACGAAGTTCCGGCCCTCCTGCCTTGCGTTGCGCCTGAATGCCACAATGGCAGCATGACTGCTGCTGACCTGATCATCGCCTTTGATCCGGGGCGCAATATCGGCTGCGCCCGGGTCAGCCCGACGGGTGAGCTGCTGGAGCAGCAGGTGCTCAGCCTGTCTGAAGTCAACCGGCTGGAGCTGCCGCACGGGGCAATCATCCTGGTCGGCAACGGCACCGGCGGCGGCGAGCTCATGCGTTCCCTCAGGGCGCTGGGGCTTGAGCCGCTGGCGGTGGACGAGCGCGGCACCACGATGCAGGCACGGCGGCTGTACTGGCAGCACAATCCGCCACGCGGCCTGGCGCGGCTGCTGCCGCACGGCCTGAGGCCCCAGCCGGAGGGGCTGGACGGCTACGCTGCCTGGGCTCTGGCCTTGAACTGGCTGCAGCAAAGGCCAGTCTGACCTGAATAAAGCGGCGGGCCGGGAACATTCCCGGCCCGCCGTGCTGCGTCAGCTGTTGCTGGCGTGCTTCAGTTGAGTCCTTCGTCTTCGCCGACACCCATCATCTTGCGGGCTTCAGCTGCATCGACACCCATGACTGCGCTGATTTCACCGGCCAGCAGGCGCAGGGCGCGGCGGTATGCCTGACGGTCCAGGTCGGGCAGTCCCCGCTCCTGATCCCAGCGGCGCAGTTCGGACGCCAGAGTGGCAATCTGGTAGGGATCACCGCTGGTGAGGATGTCGCTCACACGGCGGTGGCGGGCAGCCCACTGCTTGGGCAGGGTGATGTGGCCGTCATCCAGGCGCTCGAGGACATTCTTGACTTCCTCTGCGGTCAGCGCTGCACGCAGACCGGCTTCCTGGGGTGCCTTGACCGGAACATACGCACGGGAGGTGCCACCCGGAAAATCAACCTCGTAGTACTGGTGATCGGTGCCTGCAACAGTGCGCATGACCGTGCCCGCGACAATGCCCACACCGTATGGTGGCAGAACGACCTGGTCGCCATCTTTGAACATGTGTACTGAGTCCTTCAAAATGAATGCTCCCTTCAGCCAGGAACAACGTGCCGACAGGCGAAGTTCAGGCGCAGACAGGCGTCTGAAGCGTACGCGCTGCAAATGAAAAATCTGTGGCAATCGGGGCTGGCTGCAGATGAATTGTCCAGGCTGGGAAAGTGCGTCTCTGTGAGCCTGGAATCACCTTCACAACGGGAATTATAGCACAATTTCCGCATCTTCCTGTCGCCTGGGCCTGACTGCGGCGAAGGAGGAATTGACCAGCCACACGCCCGCGAGCAGCACGAATGCCCCGAGTGCCGTGAGCAAACCCGGGAACTCCTGGAAGATGAGCATGGCCAGCAGGCTGGCAACAACCGGCTCGAGCAGAATGACCGTGGATACAAGTGTCGGGTCCAGGAAGCGCAGGCTGTAATTGATGGCGGTGTGCCCGACCACCTGCGACACCACGGCCAGAACCGCAATCCAGAGGAACACCTGCAGCGGATAAGGACCATACGACTGGCCCAGCAGCGCCGGCAGCGGCAGCAGACTGATTGTCGCGACCAGGTAGGAGATGCCGGAATAGGCCATGAGGCTGAGCCCTGACAGCTGCGCGGCCCGGCCGAGCAGCATGTTCACGGATACGAACACGGCACCGGCAAGTGCCAGAAAGTTGCCGAACATTGCCTGGTTCCCGGCGTCGCCGCCGCTGCCGTCAATGCCGATCAGTATGCCCCCGGACACCGCCACCAGTACCCCCGCCAGAGTGCGGCCGCCGGGCCGCGCACGCGTGAACAGCCACAGGAGCAGCACGATCCACAGCGGGTTGGTTGTCACCAGCGTCACGCTGGCGGCAACGCTGGTGTATTCAAGTGAAGTCGTCCAGGTGGCGAAGTGCCAGCCCAGCATCACCCCGGCCACAACTGAGAGCCAGATGCCGCGTGCCGTCACGGCGCTGCTGCGTCTGAGACCCTGCCAGGCGGCAGGCAGCATGAGCACGCTGGCTATGAGCAGCCGGTAGAGGGCTATCACGGTGCCGGGCGCGTCAGTCAGGCGGATGAAGATGGCCGACAGGCTGATGGCGACGACGAATACGCCCAGCAGCAGTGGCAGGGGCACCATTGGTGTTTCAGGTACAGGTGCGCCGCCGGACAATCAGGGCCGGTCCGCTTGCAGCAGCTGCCAGGCCGTGATGAGCCAGGCACTGATCAGGAGTACACCACCGATCGGGGTGATCGCTCCGAGCCAGCCGGTGTCAGTCAGCACGAGCAGGACCAGGCTTCCGGAAAATACTGCCATGCCTGCGACCATCAGCGTCGCAGCCAGGCCACTGTTCTTCAGCCTGCTCAGGAGCAGCAGGCCGAGTGCGTGATACATGAGGTATCGGACCGCGGTTTCGAATGTTGCGAGACGGGCCTCCGTGACCCGGGCCTCGAGGGCGTGGGCTCCAAAGGCTCCCAGTGCAACTGCGATGGCGGCCAGCAGGGCGCCGGTGACGGCGGCAGAACGGGATGACATTGTTTCAATCTACCCCTGCGGCACGGGCCGGGCCAGCTCCTGTGTGACGAGCTAGCGGCCGCCGCCACCGCCGCCGCCACCGCCGCCGCCACCACCGGAGGAAGATCCGCCGGAAGAGGCTGACACGCCCGCAGAGGAGATGGCGCTGGACAGTGAACTCGACATGGCGCTCACGTTGGTCGCCAGGCTGGACAGGCTGCTCATGTTCGCCATTGCGCTGCTGCCCATCCAGGTGGAGGTGTGGGCCAGCTGGCTGGCGCTGATGCCGCGTTCATCCGCCAGTTTCTCGACGTTGTTCAGGTAGCGTTTCGCGACGCCCAGCGCCGCCGCATATACGAAGTAACGGTCCCAGAGTACGAAGAAATCATTGGGGGCGTCCTTCATCCGGGTGTAGTCAGTCAGGGTGCGCCGGAACCCCTGCCAATGGTACACGTCGCTCGCCACGTGGTCTTTCCAGCGCCGGGCACCGAAGGCGCTTACGGCAATGATGAAGGCGACCCCTGCCAGCACGGCGTAGGCAAGGCTGACGTAGCCATCGGTTGCCAGTAAGAGAAGGCCCAGGACTAGAACGGCCAGCAGGCCGCGCCCGAACGTTGCAGTTGCGGCCCGCATGCTTTCCGGCGTGAGCAGGCTGTTCTTGCCCTTGATTTTCGCCCCGGGGTCGCGCAGCTCGCCGCGGGTGTACTGGCCCTTGAGCCAGGCGAGTACGGAACTGCCCCAGCTGGACATGAAGTTCTGCTGGCGCTGCCCCTGGCGCCTGAGTTCACGGTTGCTGACCCTGCGCCAGCCGCGGGCGTCAACCACCTTGGAGAAGCCGGCTGCCTTGCGCAGGAATGTCAGGACGGCGGCCTCGAAGCTCAGCAGATTTCCCGGCGGAGTCTCCATGTCCACCAGCATGCTGAAATTACGGCCGTCACCGTCAAACTCGAGGAATCCGCGGCGCGCCAGGTCCATGACCGTGGCTGCGAAACCGTTGCTGTTGCTGGGCACCCCCGGCTTGGTGAGCAGACTCACCAGGGCAGCAGGTGGCAGGTCGTTGGGCGGTTCGAACGGGTACATCATTCCGTCCGATGGCGGATCGCGGTGCTCGCGCCGGACCCGCACCACCAGCCGGATCAGCCAGGCGAGGATTGCTGCTCCGGGAATTATGGCCCAGGGACTGTTGCGGATCTCGTCAATGAGGGTCATGCGCCGGATCGTGACGGTCTGCGAGGCTATGCGGCCCTCGGTATCTGTTGCCTGGATGGTCACGCGGTTGTCGCCCGGCAACAGGCCGAACACCTGGCATTCAAACGGATCGGTGCCGGTACACAG
>CAZPLV010000144.1:0-5203 GCA_964587295.1 uncultured bacterium | reverse complement strand
TACTTCATCGACCTGGCTGACACTCACCCCTACGACCCGGAGCGCGCCCGCGAGCTGCTGGCCGAAGCCGGCTACGCTGACGGTTTCACCGTGCAGTTCGAGCTGCCCGAGCCGTACAACACAGAACGCCGCACCGGCGAGGTCATCGCCCAGCAGCTTGCCGCAGTCGGCATCACGGCTGAACTGAGCGTCGTTGAGTGGACCACCTGGATCAACCGCATCCTGCTCGGTGGCGACTACGACATGACAATCATCGGTCACTCTGAGCCGCGCGACGTATTCATGTACGCCGACCCCGAGTACTACTACCACTACGACAACCCGCGCATCGGCGAGCTCCTTGCCGAAGCCGAGACTGCCGCGACCGAGGAAGAGTCGAACGCCGCCTTCCAGGAAATCGCAACCATCATTGCCGAGGATGCCGTTAACGTCTGGGTCTTCAGCTCTCCTTACCTGGTGGCCGCCCGCGCTGACGTGCACGGCTTCTGGACCGACCAGCCCACACCGTCCATCAACGTGACGGAGGTTTACAGGACCGAGTGAGCGGATGTTCGCTTACGTAATACGACGTACTTTCACCGCGCTGGTCAGCCTCGTGCTGGCCAGCGTTCTGGTGTTCGCCGCGCTGCTGGCCATCCCCGGCGACCCGGCTGAGGTACTGCTGGGGATGGACGCCAACCCGGTCACCCGGGAGGCGGTCCGCCGCCAGCTGGGCCTTGACGTGCCGCCACTGCAGCGCTTCGGCGGCTGGATCAGTTCAGCCGCCACCGGCAATCTGGGCGAGAGCCTGGCGTACCGCCGGCCGGTCAGCGAGCTGATCGGTGAACGGCTGTCAGTGTCAGTTCCCCTGTCTGTGGCTGCTGCAATACTTGCGTGCATAATCGCGTTGCCGCTCGGAATCGCAGCGGCACTGACCCGCAAGACCATATTTGATCCCCTTATTACGGCGCTGGCCCAGATTGGCGCTGCCGTACCGTCTTTCTGGCTGGGCCTGCTGCTGATTATCTGGTTTGCCGTTGACCGCGGACTGCTGCCCGCTGGCGGGTTCGTACCGTGGGAGCGCGATTACATGGGCGCGATCCGCAGCCTTATTCTGCCGGTGGTTGCCCTGGCGCTGGGGCAGGCGGCCGTCATGACCCGCATGACCCGTGCTGTCATGATCGAGAACATGGCCGCGGATTACGTGCGTACCGCCCGTGCCAAAGGGCTGTCCAACTCCAGTGTCGTGATGAAACATGCGCTGCGCAATGCTCTGGTCACACTCGTGACCGTGTTCGGTCTGGCGCTGTCCAACGTGTTCATCGGTTCGATCGTCATTGAGCAGGTATTCAGCCTGCCCGGCCTGGGCCGGATGGCGCTGTCGGCAATCGGCAACCGCGACTTCCCGCTCGTTCAGGGCGTTGTGCTTGTTTACGCTGCGGCAATCATCATGCTCTCGTTCATCGTGGATATCAGTTACGGGTTCCTTGACCCGAGAATCAGGTACAACTGATGGCCTCCAGAATCAACCTTTATCTCGGTGGTTTCCTGACTGCCCTTGTGGTTCTGGCGGCCCTGGTCTCACTCGTGTGGCTGCCCCATGACCCCAACGCCATGAACTTTGCGGTGCAGCTGTCGGGCCCGACCGGCGCGCATCCGCTGGGCGCGGACCATTACGGCCGTGACCTGCTGTCGCGCCTGCTCGTCGGTGCCCGGGGCACGCTCGTTGTTGGCTTCATCTCTGTCGGCATTGCACTCACAATCGGCGGTGGCCTCGGTGCCTTTGCCGGTTATGTCGGCGGCATTGCCGGCGAGGCAATCATGCGTGTCGTCGACGTGCTTTACGCCTTTCCCGCAATCCTGATGGCCCTGCTGCTGGCAGCCATCTATCAGCCGGGTACCATCACGGCGATGGTCGCCATAGGTATCGCAACCGTGCCGATATTTGCCCGCCTCATGCGTTCTTCCGTCATCAGTCTGCGTGAGCTCGAGTTCGTGGAGGCCGGCCGGGCACTTGGTGCCGGGCATGGACGGATCCTGTGGCGGCACGTGGTGCCCGGTGCCATGTCACCAATCATCGTGCAGGTCAGCCTCAGCCTCTCCGTCGCTGTACTGGCGGAAGCCGCACTGAGCTTCCTGGGCCTGGGAACGCCACCACAGGTGCCGAGCTGGGGCAGCATGCTGCGCGAGTCGCAGAGCTTCCTGCAGATGAGCGCCTACCCGGCCCTGGTACCGGGCTTTGCGATCATGCTGACCGTGCTGGGCTTGAGCCTTCTGGGCGATGGACTGCGGGACATGACCGACAAGCGCTCAGGCTGAGTGCTGTTGCCCTGATTATTGCTGCGGTTCAGACTGCAGTTTCCACTGAACCGGCAATTGCCGGCTGGCTTTGGGCTCAAGCCGGGATGACGCCCGGCTTCAGCCGGTTTGGCGCGACCGGTCCGTTTCCTCTGGTTCTATAACAGCCTCAGGAGGTGCCGGAGATGCACACAGAGATTCCCGCAGCATCGTTTCAGCCTGAAGGGGGTATGCGGCCCGAAGACCGGATCCGCAGGCTTGAATTGGAGCAGGCGCGGCTGCTGGCACGCAACGAGGCGGTTACCGTGCAGCTGAACAGCCTGCGAACAGCCCTGAGGGGTCTGGAGCGCCTGCTCGATGTCCGGATGCAGAGGCTCGAGCAGCTCAGGAGAGTTGGCGGGCGCTGAAACAAAAGGATGCCCGGGTCGCCCCTATGACCCGGGCATGATCAGCTCCTGGGTTTCAGAACCGGTTTACCCGCCGCACACTCCGGCGAAGATGGCGTCGCCGGCACCCATGCTGTGCACCCGGCGCAGTGCGCATTCCCTGCGGCCGTCAGGGAGTATTCAGCTGTGTGGTTCGTTTTGCGGGTGAGGGACGTATCATGGGCTCAATCATGATTGAAAAGTTCACTGAATCCGGAGTGCGGGCATGAAGCGAAACGGTGGTCGTCTGGTCGTTGACACCCTGATTGAGGAAGGCGTCGATACGGTTTTCACTGTGCCGGGCGAGAGTTTCCTGCCGGTACTGGATGCGCTGTATGACCCGGGGCAGCAGATCCGGGTCGTCTCGACGAGGCACGAGGAAGGTGCCGGCTTTGCCGCCGAGGCCTGGGCGATGGCGACCGGCCGTGCCGGTGTGGTGATGGTCACCCGCGGTCCCGGAGTCACGAACGCCTCCATCGCGCTGCATACGGCAATGCAGGACTCAACGCCGCTGGTTGTCTTTGTCGGCCAGGTGCCGATTGACCAGCGCTACCGGGAAGCATTCCAGGAAGTTGACCTGGTCAGCTATCTGAGTCCCATCGTGAAATGGGCTATCGAGATCCCGCAGATTGAGCGCATCCCCGAGCTGGTCAGGGAGGCGTTCCGGGTCGCGTCCAGTGGCCGCCCGGGTCCGGTGGTGGTCGGACTGCCGGAGGACATTCTGTTCCCGGAAGCGGTTGCCGAAATCCTGCCGTCAGTCAGGCGACTTGATTCAGGCGTGTCGGAGGACGCCGTGATGCAGGCGGCCATGCTGTTCGCGGGAGCCGAACGGCCGCTGATTATTGCCGGTCGCGAGGTGGCCGGTGTTGCGGGACAGGCTGCTGTGAAGAAGCTCGCCGCACAGTGGAAAATTCCCGTAATGACCGCCTTCAGGCGTTTCGATGCCTATCCGAATGACGACGGGCACTATGCCGGGCCGATTGCGCTGGGTGCGCCTGCCCGGGCGCTGGCTGGCGTTCAGGAAGCTGATGTCGTCCTCGTCCTGGGCGAACGGCTCGACGAGATCACCACCGGTGGTTATGAGTTCCTGAAGGACGCCACTGTCATCCATGTGCTCAAGGACGGCGACAGTGCCGGCACCTGGGGCCACAAGATATTGGCAATTGCCGCTGATGCGGTGGCTTTTGCCAATTCACTTGCCGGGCGGGACGTGCAGCCGCGCGATGATGACCGGGCAGCCAGCCTGCACCGCACGTACCTGGAGCTGAGCACTCCGGAGGAGCCGTACACGGAAGGAGGCGTGAACATCAGTGCCGCGCTGGCAAGCGTGAAGACGCATGCGCCAGCAGACACCGCGATAGTCACTGACGCCGGCAACTTCGCCGGCTGGGTGCCGCGCTTTTACCGGTTCACGCAGCCCCACACGCACTTCGGGCCGCTGTCCGGTGCAATGGGTTACGCCGCTCCCGCTGCTGTCGGGGTAGCGCTGGCCCGCCGCGGCCGCCGGGTGGTGGCGCTCGCCGGTGACGGCGGCTTCGCCATGACAATGAACGAGCTGGCAACCATGAAGGCTCATGGCCTGCCAATCACCATGCTCGTATTCGTGAACCGGGTTCATGGCACCATCCGCATGCACCAGGAGAAGCACTACCCCGGCAGGCCGGTTGCCACAGATCTGACGAACCCGTCATTCAGGCAACTTGCGGAAAGCTTCGGGCTGACAGCCTGGACGGTCACGAACAATGATGAGTTCGACCAGGCCCTGCATGCTTCGCTGGCCCAGAACGGGCCAACACTCATAGAAGTCATGGAGGGCAAGGAGAGACTGTCAGTCTGGGGGAAGTAATGCATGGATGATACAAACGGCGGTAGTTTCACTGCCGCACTGCAGATTCGTGGCCTGAGCAAGAAGTTCGGGCATAACGTGGCAGTGGCTGACGTGTCGCTAACCGTGAATCAGGGTGAGCTTTACGCCCTGCTCGGTCCGAACGGTGCCGGCAAAACAACCACCCTGCGCATGGCCACCGGGCTGCTCATGCCTGACAAAGGCGGAACGGAAGTAATGGGCTACAGCATGGAGAGCGAGCCGGAGCAGGCCAAGGCCCGTCTGGCGTTCCTGCCCGACGATCCGCTGCTGTACGGCAAACTCCGGCCGGGCGAGTACCTTGAGTTTGTGGCTGGACTGTGGCGGGTTGATCCGGGCGAAGCGGAAGAGAGAGCTGAAGCACTGCTGCGGATGCTGGACCTGTGGGATCAGCAGCACGACTACATCGAATCGTTTTCGCGCGGCATGAAACAGAAACTTGGCCTCGCCGGCGGGCTCATCCATGAACCCGATGTCCTGATTCTGGATGAACCGCTAACCGGACTGGACGCCGGCGCTGCCCGTTCAGTCAAGGATCTGCTGCTTGAGTACGTGGCACGGGGGCGAACCGTGATTCTGACGACCCACATCATGGAACTGGCCGAGCAGATGGCGGAACGAATCGGGATCATCGACA
>CAZPLV010000143.1:0-5236 GCA_964587295.1 uncultured bacterium | reverse complement strand
AGCCAGATCCAGGCCGCCGCGCTGCTGGCCGCCCTGCGCACCAGGGGAGAGACGGTGGACGAGATCACCGGTTTCGCCCAGGCCATGCGCGAACGCGCCGTGCGGCTGCCGGTGAACGTGAGCGGACCGCTGCTCGACACCTGCGGCACCGGCGGGACCGGCATCAACACCATCAACATCTCGACCAGCGCAATGTTCGTCATTGCCGCCGGCGGCGTGAAAGTGGCCAAGCACGGCAACCGTGGCTTCACCCGCAAAACCGGCTCGGCCGACGTGCTCGAGGCGCTCGGCATGAACATGGACGCGGAGCCGGAGCAGCTGGCGCACATACTCGAGGAAGTCGGGCTTACCTTCATCTTCGCGCGCAACCACCATCCGGCCATGCGCTTCGTCTCACCGGTCCGCGCTGACCTGAAGGCCCGCACCATCTTCAACAGCCTGGGGCCGCTCACCAACCCGGCCGGCGCCAACCGCCACCTGCTGGGCGTGTTCGACGCGGCGCTCACGGAGAAGCTGGCCCACGTGCTCAGGGGCCTCGGGGTGGAGCGTGCCCTGGTGGTGCACGGCAGCGGCCTGGATGACGTGAGCGTCAGCGGCAGCACCAGTGTCAGCGAACTGCATGAGGACGGCACTGTCAGCAACTGGACCTTCGAGCCTGAGGATTTTGGTCTTCAGCGTCACGACCTCGAAGCCCTGGCCGGCACGGACCCGGCAGGCAACGCCGAAGCGCTCAGGCAGGTGCTGAGCGGCAGGCGCGGCGCGCACCGCGACATCGTGGTGCTGAGCGCAGGAGCGGGCCTCTACACCGGCGGGGCGGCCGAGTCACTCGCTGAAGGCGTGAGCAGGGCGCAGGAACTCATTGATTCGGGGGCGGCGCAGGCCACCTTCGGGCAGTGGCTGCAGCTGAACAAAAACTAGCCAGCCGGACTGCTACAATATGCCCGTGGCAGTCATAAAAGGCCTGTTCCTCGCGATTCTGACCGGCGTGCTTTCCGTCACTGCCCTGCTGGGCGCCTCGGCGTTCAAGTGGGCGGGCGAGCTGCCGGACCTGAGTGAGCTGGACGTACTCGGCTACTCGGCCACCTCACGCGTTTACGCGCGTGACGGCACGCTCATCGGCGAGATCCTGCCCGCGGTCGGCGAAGGCCGCGAGCTGACCAACCGCATCCCCGTCACTCTTGACGAAGTTTCACCCGCCGCCCTCATGGCCATCGTGTCGTACGAGGACGACGAGTTTTTCGACCATTACGGCTTTGACCTGCCGGCACTGATGGTGGCGACCTACGCCGAGTTCTTCGGCGACGCCGACCGCGGCGGTTCCACGATCACCACCCAGGTGATCAAGAACACGCTGCTTTCCGATGTGCGCACCGACCGCTCGCTTGAACGCAAAGCCAAGGAACTGATGCTGGCCATCGAGCTGGAGCGGCGCCTCACCAAGTCGGAAATCCTGCAGCGCTACATCAACGTGGTGTTCTGGGGCGGCAACGTCTACGGCATCCGCTCGGCCGCGCAGGCTTATTTCGGCAAGGACCCGATTGAACTTTCGCTGGCCGAGGGCCTGTACCTCGCCCGGCTCATCCCGAGCCCCAACAGCCGCCACGATGACTTCAGCGGCACGCGCGCCAGCATGCGCACCGTGCTGGAGAGCATGGTCGCCAACGGCACCATCAGCCGGCAGCTGGCGGACACAGCCTGGCTCGAGCATCTGGAGCCGCGCGGCTGGCAGATCGAGTATGACGGCCAGGGCAACGTGGTCAGCGCGGTCCGCACCAACGAGGAAGTCGTCATCCGCTCGACAGTCACCAGCTCACTCTCACGCCACGTGATGCTGGCCGTGCGCAACTGGCTGACTGATTACTTCGGCCAGGAAGCCGTGTTCGGCCAGGGTGGCCTTGAGGTGCACACGACAATTGACCTGCAGGCGCAGCGCGCCGCCAACGAAGCCTCACTGCGCGCTGAGGTTCCGGCGGGCGCCCAGGTGGCCATTGCCGGCATCGATCCGCTTACCGGCGAGATCCTGGCGATGATCGGTGAGCGCCTCCATGAGGGTGTGGAACCCGGCGACCTGAACCGGGCGCTGCAGTCACGCCGCCAGACCGGTTCGTCATTCAAGCCGGTTGTGGCCGCCACCGCCATTGAGCAGGGCCTGTTCAGCCAGGGCACGGTGCTGGTGGACGAGCCGACCTCGTTCCAGCAGGGCAACATGCCGCCTTACACACCGCGTAACCACGACAACACGTTCGTTGGCGCAGCCACGCTGCGGCGCCACCTGAACATCTCACGCAACATTCCCATCGTGAAGAGCCTCGAGGTTGCCGGCGCTGACGCAGTCGCACTGCGCTCAAGGGAACTCGGTTACCGCGACGTGGAGCCGTTCTACTCGATCGCGCTCGGCACCATTGAGGCAACCGCGGTTGAGCATGCCGCCGCATTCGCCGCCTTTGCCAACAGCGGCCTGTGGATTGAGCCGCACCTGATCAGCAGCATCAGCAACGCCGAAGGAAACGTGGTCTATGAGGCCACGCCGCGCCAGGCGCAGGTGTGGAGCCCGCAGACGGCCTACATCATGCTGGACATGCTGCACGGCAACGTGATTGACTCCGGTGCCTTCAGCCTGCGGGCAGGCCAGGCGGAAATGGCCGGCCGCTGGGTCGCCGGCAAGACGGGCACCACCAACGACGAACGCGACCTGTGGTTCGTGGGCGCCACCCCCGGCATGGTTTCAGCCGTCTGGGTGGGTTACGACGACAACCGCCGCATCCCCGGCAGCATGACGCTCAGCAACGGCCAGACGGACACCGTCACCTCATCGAGGCAGCCGATTTACGTGTGGCGCGACTTCGTTGCCAACGCACTGCGCGGCCGGGCCGCTCCGGCCGGCTTCCCGATGCCCGAAGGCATCGAGTTCCGCAACATCGACCTGGCCTCCGGCCGTCCCGGCGGAGTGCGCGTGGCAGTTGCGACGGACAGCCGGGCGAACGACACGGTTTCCCCGCCCAGCAGCATCCGCGTGCAGGTGGCGATCGACAGCCGCACCAACCAGCGCGCCGGCCAGAGCACCCCGCCTGAATTCGTGGAGTACATCAACGTGGCGCCGGAAGAGCTGTACCGCTACCTCTGATACACTCCGTGGCGTGCACAACGCGAAAAACCAGACAATAACCGCAGTGCCCGGCATCCGTGTCGGGCACTGGACGCATGACTCCGGCAAGACCGGCAGCACGGTCATCCTGGGCCCCGAAGCCGGCATGAGCGCCAGCGGCCTTGTGCTGGGCGGTGGCCCTGCCTCCCGCGAGTACGCGCTGCTGGACCCCGCACGCATGATGAGCCGCATAGACGGCCTGCTCCTCACCGGCGGCAGTGCCTTCGGCCTGGCGGCAGCTGACGGCGTGATGCGCTGGCTGCTCGACAACGGGCGCGGCTTCGAGACGATGGGCGGCCGCGTGCCGATCGTTCCGGCAGCCGCAATTTTCGACCTGATGGTTTCCGATGAGGGTGTACGGCCCGGTTCCGAGGCCGGTTACGCAGCTGCAGCTGCCGCCACGGCAGACCCGGTCGCTGGGGGCCGTGTCGGTGCCGGCGCGGGCGCCACCGCTGGGGCTTACCTCGGCTTTGACCGCGCGGTCAGGACCGGAGTGGGCAGCTCCTGCCTGCAGGTGCAGGTGGAAGGCGGCACCGCCACGGTGGGCGCGCTGGTCGTTGCCAACCCGGTAGGGGATATTTATGCTGCTGACGGCACGCTGCTCGCCGGCCAGGGACTGTCCGCAGCTGAGATCGCACAGCTATTCAGTGGTTTCCCGGACAGGCATAACACCACCCTGATTGCGGTTGCGACCGACGCACCGCTCAGCAAATCCGAAGCGGCCGGCCTGGCCCCCAGCGCCCACGTGGGCATGGCACGGGCCATCCGGCCGTCACACACTCCCTTCGACGGCGACTCCGCTTTCGTGCTGTCAACGGGCCTGGGACCGTCCGTGCCGGCCGCCTCACTGGCGGTTCTGGTGCAGCAGGCAGTGACTGTTGCCGCGGAACGCGCGGCTTCTGCCGGGGCACCCTAGGCGCCAGCTATTGTATTTAAGGCTGCTTATGGCGTACATTGTTGTTGCTGCGTAAATCAAACAGCCGTTACGTAGTGCGGCCGGACAGGTCGCGTAGACAGCTGTAGCTTCTGAAGAGGCTGCAGTGCTGGGAAGACAGGTAGAGAATGGCAACAGGCAGAGTCAAATGGTTCAGCAATGAAAAGGGCTTCGGTTTCATCGAGCAGGAAGACGGTGGCGACGTGTTCTGCCACTTCTCCGCAATCGGCGGTGACGGCTACAAGAGCCTCAACGAAGGTGATGAAGTCGAGTTCGAAGTCGAACAGGGACCCAAGGGTCTGCAGGCGCGCAACGTGGTTGTGACCGCAGCAGCTCCGTACGACGCACGCTCCGGCGGCCGTCGCGACGACTACTGAACAGGACGTGACTCATGCCCCGCAAGGGGCAATGATCACCCGATTACTCCACTTCTCAATCAGCATCCGGTAACACGTACCCGAGTTCCGGATAGGTTTCACCACGGTCCCTGAGCACACGTGCTTCCCGGGGGTGCAACCACTCGAAGGCCAGGCGGTCAAGCTCGGCCTTCTCCATTTGGGGCTCGCCGTAACGGCCTGCCGCCAGTCGCTGCCGCTGCGCCTCAAACAGGATCACCGCGGCCGCAACCGAAACATTCAGTGACTGCACCATGCCGAGCATCGGAATGATCACATGCTCATCCGCCAGGCTGCCGGCCCGCTGACTCACACCATCTTTCTCATTACCCAGTATCAGCGCGGTCGGTTTCGTGTAATCCACTTCCCGGTAGTCAATGGCCCGGTCAGTGAAATGAGCCGCCAGCACCTGCATGCCCTGCTCCCGCAAACCGTCAACAGCCGCATTGATATCGGGATGCACCTGCAGCTGCACCCACTTGTCCGCACTCGCGCTCGTGTCACTGTAGGTCGGCACGCCGCCGGTCGGATTCACCGCATGAACCGTGCCGATACCCACGGCGTCACAGCTGCGCAGGATGGCTGAAAGGTTATGCGGCTTGTGCACGTTCTCCGCGAGGACAGTCAGATCCGGCTGCCGCCTGGAGAGCACCCGGAGTACTTTTTGCGTTCGGTGGGGGGTCACTGGCGAATATTAACATCGGTGCTCGTGTTTGCCTGCAGAGGGCTCCTTCGGAACGCCCGCCGCCGGCAAACACGAGC
>CAZPLV010000142.1:2054-5282 GCA_964587295.1 uncultured bacterium | reverse complement strand
CAGTCTCCAGGTTCAGCATGTGCCGAATCGTATGGTACTCGAGCGTAATTCCGTTGGCCCCGAGTATCTCGCGGGCGTCGCGTGAGGCAACGAGGGCGGCCCGAACGTTGTTGCGCTTGGCAAGCGAGACGTGCGAATGGTGCAGCTTGTTCTCGTCCTTCAGTTTCGACAGGCGCCAGCTCAGCAGCAGCCCTTGGCTGTGTGCGTTGACCATGTTCACCAGTTTGTGCTGCACCAGCTGGCGTGAGCCGATGGGTGAGCCGAAGGTGATGCGGGATTCGGCGAAGTCGCGGCTTTCCTCGTAGACGGCCTCGAGCGCACCGAGGGCGCCCCAGGAAATTCCGTAGCGCGCCTGGGTCAGGCAGCTCAGGGGGGCTTTCAGGCCGGAACCGTTGGGCAGAAGTGCGGATGCGGGCAGGCGGACGTTGTCCATCACCAGTTCGCTGGTTTCGCTTGCGCGCAGGCTGAATTTATTGCGAACCTTGTTCGCCGTGAAGCCTTTCGCGTCGGTCGGTACGACGAAGCCGCGGATCACGCCTTGTTCGTCGACAGCCCACACCACCGCGATCTGGGCGATGTGGCCGTTGGTAATCCACATTTTGGAGCCGTTAAGGATCCAGTCGTCACCGTCGCGTTTGGCGGTGGTGCGCATGGCGCCCGGGTCTGAGCCGCCGTCGTGCTCGGTCAGGCCGAAGCAGCCGATCATCTCGCCGGTCGCAAGTGTCGGCAGGTACTCCATGCGCTGTTCCTCGGTGCCGAACGCGTAAATCGGGTACATGACCAGCGCGCTCTGCACGCTCACGAAGCTGCGCAGACCGGAGTCGCCCCGCTCGATTTCGTACATCATCAGGCCGTAGGCGGTGTTGTTCAGGCCGGCCCCGCCGTACTTTTCAGGCAGGTTGGCGCCCATCAGGCCGAGCTCGCCGAAGGTGCTGACCAGGTGCTGGGGCAGCATTTCCTCACGCCACCAGTCGGCAATGTTGGGCATCACTTCCTGATCGACGAACCGGCGGATGGTTCCCTGAATCTGGCGCTCTTCACTGGTGAGCAGTCCTGAAACGTCTACGAAATCCAGCATGATCATTTCTCCCGTACGGGGTTCCTTGCAGTCTTGCGGGACCCTGTGAGTGCTATCCAGCATCGTAACTCGTTGGCCCAACGGAACGCGCGCCCGGCACCTGCCGTGTCACTATGTGGGTAGTGAAAAAGTTCGTTGCACTCATCGCTCATGACGAGCGCAAACAGCACCTGGCCGACTTTGTCGGCCGTCACCAGGAGACGCTCAGGCATTTCCCGCTGCTTGCCACCCGCACCACCGGCACCAGGCTGCGGACGGAACTGGGGCTGGACATCGAACTGGTGCAGTCCGGCCCTCAGGGCGGGGACTTGCAGGTGGGCGCCCGCATTGCCGAGGATCAGGTACTGGCCGTCATTTTCTTCCGTGACCCGCTGACTGCCCAGCCGCACGAGCCTGACGTGACGGCGCTGCTGCGCATCTGTGATGTTCATGACGTGCCGCTGGCCACGAACGTCGGTTCTGCCAAGGCTGTAATCGAATGGCTCGAAGAGCTGGCCGGCACGGACCAGAACTGAGTCGCATGGCGAACGAGGACGAAATCCGGGCTTTCCTTGAGGCGATGCGCGAGCGCCACCGCGACCAGGTGGATAACGTCGAGCTGCCCGATGGAACCACGGAGTTCATTGAGTCACTCATCAACCAGGGCGACACGGAAACGCTGCTGTTCGTGCTGAAGCTGTCCTACCTGATGGGGCTGCAGACCGGCTTCGCCATATCCGACGACCTGGATGATGACGACGATGATTCAGATGGTCCGGGACCAGCTGGGCCCATTGAGGCGTGAGGACCTGCGGAGGGCCGCGTCACGAGCCCGCATTGAGCCCGTTCAGTGCGCCTTGACCTGTCTCCGTTTTCAGCACCACCTCAAAAGTGATTTCCGCCTTCAGGCTCGCTGCCACCGAGCAGTACCTGGTCATGCCCAGTTCGACGAACCGCTCCGCCTGCTCCTGGGTCAGACCGGGCACATCCATGTGGTGAACCGCATGGATGTGGGTGAAATAGGCCGGGGTTCCGCTTGAGCGTTCCCCGCTGAGCTCAATCCGGTAGTCGTTGATGGCCAGGCGCCGCTTGCCGATCATCGCCACGATGTCATAAGCCGCGCAGCCACCGACCGCATTCAGCAGGAGCTGCATGGGCCGCATGCCGGTCTGCGCTTCACTTTCGCCGTCCATCATGATCCGCATCGAGTCGGGGGTTATTCCGACGAAGCGCCGGTCAACCAGGTGGTGAACTGTCGTCACGGTCGGTGCTGGTGCTGCTGTCCTGTCGTCCATGACCCATTATCGCGTGAACGGATTCTTCAGAACCGCACGCCTGCTACGATGCCGGCAACTGTGGCTGAACCCCGAACCAAGCAGGAACTGCGCCGCTATGCGCTTCAGTTGCGAAGCTCACTCGGTCGCGCTGAACCCGCCTGGGCCACCCTGCAGACATTGCTGAATCAGGTGCAGCCAGGCAGTTTCATCCTGACTTACCTGCCGTTCGGCCCGGAGCAGGACCCGGCCGGCCTGATAACCGACCTGCCGCTCGCCACCACCCGCACTCCGGCAAAAGGCGCTGACCTGACCATCCACCCGCTCGACGGTCCACTCGAACAGCACGCGTTCGGCTACCTGCAGCCGGCGGCGAACGCACCCGAGCTTGATTCGGCGCAGATCGGACTCGTGCTTGTGCCGGGCCTGGCATTCGACCGGCGCGGCGGCCGCCTGGGCTATGGCAAGGGCTACTACGACCGGCTGCTGGGCAAGCTTCCTGCTGCAACACCCCGGGTGGGACTCGTGCGCAGCGAACTGATAATGCGGGATGTCCCGATGGATTCCCGCGACGTGCCGATGACCCACCTGCTCACCGAGTCCGGGCTAATTGACTGCGCTACTGGACCAGGATGAACGAACCGCGGCCGACTTCTGACTTCAGGCCAGCTGCGGTCGCCACGCCGTAAGCCATGTCAGGACTGTTGAAACCCACCACCAGCTGACCCGCGGCTGTCACGGCGATAAGGCCACCGTCGCCGTCCAGCAGCCGGACCCTGTCAAGCGTCCGCCGGGTTGCTTCCTCGAGTGACAGGCCGGACTCAAGCAGCAGCGCCAGCCTGGCTGCGGCGGCCGCTTCCATGAACGCCTCGCCCTTGCCGGTGCAGGAGATCGCGA
>CAZPLV010000142.1:0-1954 GCA_964587295.1 uncultured bacterium | reverse complement strand
GCTGCGGCGGCCGCTTCCATGAACGCCTCGCCCTTGCCGGTGCAGGAGATCGCGACCTGCTCATCGGTATAGGTGCCGAGTCCCGGCAGCGGTGCATCACCGACCCGGCCGCTCCACTGGCCGGTGCGGCCACCGGTGCTGGTGGCGGCAGCAAGATTGCCTTCATCATCGAGAGCCACAGCTCCTACGGTGTTTGAGCCCATCGGCTGCTCCAGCTCAAAGGTGCTCCGCTGGCGCCAGCGCTCCAGTGAGGCGCGGCTCCGTTCGGTGATCAGCGCTTCCTGGGCGACCGGCCGGTCAACCAGCTGATCGGCACCCGCCCCGATCAGGAGCACATGCGGACTGTTGAGCCGGACCTCGTTGGCCAGCAGAATCGGGTTGGCCGTGCTGGTCACGCCTGCAACGGCGCCGGCGCGGCGGGCGTCCCCGGACACCATCACGCAGGCATCCAGCTCCACCTTGCCATCGCGGGTCAGGTCGCCACCGACTCCGGCGTTGAACGCGTCGGGATTCGACTCCATGCTGGTCACCGCAGCCAGTACAGCCGCCAGGGCTGACTCAGCCAGGGCATCGTGGCCGGCAGCGAGGGCAGCTTTCAGTCCGGCTTCGTAGTTCTCCTGATTTGCCGCAGCGATGGTGCCTGCTCCACCGTGAATCACAAGAATTGCCATGGGGCAGCGTATCAGCTGCGCCAGGGCATGCCGATGCCGCGCCAGCCACTGCGCAGGTAACGCAGCACATCGCGGGTCCGCCAGGAGTTGGTCTCCTGAACCGGGCGCAGGAAACGCCACGCCGTCATGCGTCCCACTGCACTCAGCAGGAACAGCAGATGGTAGTTGCTGACCGCAACGTCCAGCACGCTGAACTCAAGCATTCTGAACAGTTGCAGCAGCGGTCCGGACAGGACGCCACCCAGGAAGCCGGCAACGCCGCTGGCGAGGGCGTACATGCCCATGTACATCATGCGTGTGGCCGGCGGAGCGCTGGCCAGGGCAAGGTTGAAGATGGCCGGCCCGATGGCACCCCAGGCTATTGCGTCAAACACGGCGCTGGCCCAGATGAAGCCCAGGTTGCCGCTGAAGTCAGCCAGAATCCAGGAGGCGGGCAGCAGTGCCCCGGCCAGGAAAGTGCCCACGGCCAGCACGGCCTTGTTGCCGACCTGATCGGCAATCCGGCCCCAGAACATCGTGGTTCCCAGGGCGCAGGTGAGTGCGATGGCGGTCCAGATGGCCGTCTGGGTGAAGGTCATGCCCAGTTCGTCCAGGAAGTAGGGGAACACGAAAGGCGCGCTGAGGAACACGACAAACTGCCAGAAGATGGCAAAGATCAGAAAGCGGCGGAAGTTGGGGTCCTTAAGCGGTATCTGCACCAGTTTGCTCAGCTTGTGCGGTGCGTGACTTGTAGGTGGATCGTGATGGAACAGGTACAGCACCATGCCCAGCAGTCCACTCACCACGGCCAGGGCCAGCACCAGCTGGAAGCCGAACGGGGCGGCCAGCCGGTCAAGCAGCGCGCCGGCGGCAAGGTTGCCGATCATGCCCACGATGCCGATGATGCCGGCCCGTGTTCCGAAGTAGCTGCCGCGCTTGCCGGTCGGCACGATATCGGCCATCCAGGCGCTCCACAGGGTGGCGTTGCTGGACAGGAAAACGCTGGACAGCAGCACGCACAGCACCAGAAACATCGGCTGCAGCTGCGGCGGCACACCCAGCTCGGGCAGCACGACCGCCAGAGCCCACAGGCCCCGGCCAAGGCCCGCGCCAAGCATGGTGAAGAGTTTGCGGTGGCCGATGTTGGTGACCAGCCACGCCGCCAGCGGACTTGCGGCCTGGGCCAGCAGCGGCACGCTTGCCACCAGGGCCAGCTGCGTCGGACTGGCACCGAGGTGCAGCATGTAGCCGGTCAGCACGCTGCCGGTGGTCCAGTTGAGGAAGATTTGCGCCAGTCCACCCTC
>CAZPLV010000141.1:0-5289 GCA_964587295.1 uncultured bacterium | reverse complement strand
CTGCGCGACTTCGAACAGGCCTACAAGGAGTCAGAGCGGGTCAAGGATGACCTGATCCACATGCTGGTGCATGACCTGAAGAGCCCCATCTCAAGTGTGATCGGCCTGCTTGACCACAGCATGGACATGATCCGCGGCGAAGGCGACAGCGGCATTGAAGGCGTTGACGAACTCCTGTCGCTGGCACGCTCGGAATCCCAGCATTTGCTGGGCCTGGCTGCCAACATCCTGGACGTGCGCCGGATGAAGGACGGTGCCATGCCGTTCGAGCCGGTCTGGGTCGACGAGCTGTCTGCTCTGGCGCAGCAGGCACTCCGCGACGTGAGCGGCGGACCCAGGCAGCGGAACTTCAGCTTCCTGGTGCGGCCCGAGGCGGAACGCATTCACGCTGATCCTGCCCTGCTCAGGCGCATCCTGGCCAACCTGTTTGCCAACGCGGTCAAGCACACCCGCAAGGAAGGCTACGTCGACTTCCGGGCCTGGCTGCAGGATGACTCATGGATACTTTCCGTCCGTGATGACGGGGAAGGCATTCCCGAAGCCGACCAGAAGCGCATTTTCAACGCATTTGAACAGTCTCGTCACACCGTGCACGACCGCTATGACAGCGGCATGGGACTCACCTTCTGCAAGCTGGCCGTGGAGAAGCACGGCGGGCGGATCTGGGTGGAATCCAAGGTGGGTCGCGGTTCGACCTTTTTCTTCACATTGCCGGTCAGCGTGAACGATTCGCTGGTTGACCACCGCTTCACTGTCAGCGGTGACTGAGCGGCCCGGCCCGGACTGGTCGCTCGAGAAGCGCATCTGGCGTGACGGGGTCGGGACAGTCATCGGCATAGACGAAGCCGGCCGCGGCTGCCTGGCCGGCCCGGTGTTCGCCGCGGCCGTAGTACTGCCTGCCGGCGCCAGGGGGGAATACCGGGACTCGAAGGAACTGGCACCTGATCTGCGTGAACAGCTGGCCGGGACAGTGGCAGAGGAAGCCATCGCCGCTGCCGTGGGCCAGGCAAGCGCCGCTGAAGTCGATTCGCTGGGCATCCTCGCGGCCACACACCTGGCGGCGAGCCGGGCCCTGGCAACACTGCCGTTTGACCCGCGGCGCAGCGGCCTTGTGACCGATTACCTGAAGCTTGCCTGGCCCGGACCGGTACTCGCACCTGCCCGGGCGGACTCCATCAGCCTGCAGGTAGCCGCAGCCAGCATCGTGGCCAAGACCGCAAGGGACCGGCATCTGCGCGCCCTTGATGAAGTCTGGCCCGGCTACGGTTTTGCGCGACACAAGGGTTACGGAACGAAGCAACACCTGGCAATGCTGGGGGAGCTGGGACCGTGCCCGGAACACCGGCTGAGCTTCGCCCCGGTGCGTGACAGGCTGCCTGAACGGCCCGAAGGGATACAATGCCCTCGTGAGAACACAAGCCAGCGCCGCCACACAGCCGCCGAGGCCCACTGAGGGTGAAGCGGGCCGGACGGCTACCGTAGGCGTCAAATTCGATAACGGACCGAAAATTCACTATGTCGAGGTCGAGGGTGAGGCACCCGAGGCCGGCAGCAGTTGCGTGGTCAGCACCAGGCGCGGCCCTGAACTCGCTCTGGTGCGCACCGGTGTGCGCTATGACCAGCGTCCCAGCGGAGCGCTCAAGCGCACCGCCAACCGGGACGACAGGGAAAGTTACAGGCTGCTCAGGGAGCGTGCTGAGGAACTCAAGTGGCTGGTACGGGCCCGGGCCCGGCAGCGCGGCCTGAACATAAAGATAATCAGCGTGGAATTCACGCTTGATGAAAGCCTGCTGGTACTCAGCTACACCGCTGAGGAGCAGGTGCCGCTGCGCGTGCTGGCCCAGGAACTCGCTCCCTACACACGGGCGCGCATCGAGTTCAGCAATGTCGGTCCGCGTGATCAGGCGCGGATTCTGGGAACGCTCGGTTCCTGCGGTTCAGGTTCCTGCTCGTCGACCTGGCTGCAGGGTTTCGCCGCCGTAAGCATCCGCATGGCGCGTGACCAGCAGCTGCCCCTCAACCCCGAGAAGATCAGTGGCCCGTGCGGCCGGCTGATGTGCTGCCTGCAGTACGAACACGAGATGTACCGTGAGCTGCTGAAGGGCATGCCGCGCAAGGGCGCCAAGATGTGCCATACCGGAAGCGGTGTCTGCGGCCGTGTCACCAAACTCAATCCCCTGAAGGGCACGGTTGAGCTGCGCACCGATGAGGGTGGCATGGTTGAGCATGCTGTCAGTGAACTTGAACGGCTGAAGAGCTAGCCGAGCAGACGCCTGATTTCGAGCGTCAATACCTGCAGCGCAAGTCCGGAGCTCACGTAGCTGCCGAGCTGCTCCTCGCACACGGCCAGTGCGCTTTCGGCGCCGGCACGTACTGAGACCGGATAGCGCCTGAATCCGGCCCGGAGCAGCTGGGGGACATCGGTGCCGGCCGGACCGAGCCAGACCGGCTCCAGTGCCGCTGCGGCCGCCAGCGCCTGCCGGAGGTCAGCGGCCAGTGCCGAGAACCAGTCGTTCACCAGCAGCTGCGCTTCCTCAAAAGCCTTCATGTCCGCAGATGCGCGTTCCAGCGGCCCGGGCGTGCCAAGCAGGTGCGCGGGATGGTCTGCCGGCTCCAGGCCGTCCGTCGCGACAGTGCCGAGTCTGACGGCGGTCACCCGGGAGGCAATCGTCGGCAGGAGTGACTGCGGATCGGGCGCCACAAGAATGAGCCGCGCCCAGCTGGGCGGTTCCTCGAGCGTCTTCAGGAAACTGTTTGCCGCTGCCGGTGTGAGCCGGTCAGCAGAGTCGATCACGCCGACCTTCCAGCCGAAAAGAGGACGCCTCCTGAGCCATTCGGCCAGTGGTTCGTCCGCTTCACCGTCGCGGCGCACCAGCTGGCCGATGCGGACTTCCGGTTTCCGGTTCAGCCGCCCGGATGAGGTCAGTGCAGCCGGGGCAACTTCCATGTAGTCGGGATGGCCGCCGTGCCACAGCCTGCAGCTGCTGCAGCTGCCGCAGGGCTCGGAGTCCGGGCTTTCGCAGTTGAGCACTGCAGCGAACCAGCGGGCCAGCTGGCGCCGTCCGACGCCGTCAGGGCCGCTGAAGAGCATGCCTCTGGCCGGCAGCCCCAGAAGCAGCCTGCGGGCATGTTCATGTCCCCGCAGCTGCCAGGGCAGGGTCTGTGCCGGCGGTTCAGTGACCATGTTCAAGCCTCTGGATCAGAACCGGAGGGTAGCCGTCATCCTCCATGGACTTCTGCACGGCTGCCACGTCATAGGGCACCCGGCGCACTTCCACCACACGCTGGTCATTATCGAAGATTCCGTAACTGGCAAGGGGCATGCCGTCACGCGGCTGGCCCACCGAACCGGGGTTGAAGAAAGCCCGGACAAGTGGGGCAATCCGGTAACCGCAACGTTCACTGCGCAGCGGGACGGTGCGCCAGATGTCCTCACCGTCAAAGTTGAGTGCCGCATAGACGGTGGGCATGTGGGTATGGCCGAACAGGCAGATGTCGCGGGTGAGCCAGGGGGCGTTTGCCTGGGCTGAATTGAGGGTGTCGATGTACTCCCACGGTTCCCGCAGTCCTCCGTGCACGGCCTGCCAGTTCACACCCTCGAACGAAGGCCTGAAGCTGTTCAGGAAGCGGACGCTCTCAGCGGAAATCCGGTCACGGTGCCAGCGGATCACCTGTTCCACGACACTGTCGATACGGCGGGTCTCAGCCGGGCTGTCAATTTGCTGCAGCAACAGTGCATCGTGATTGCCGAGCAGGCTCACAACCGGGCGGAGTTCACGCAGCAGACTCAGGCATTCCTCGGGCCGGTTGCCGTAGCCGACAATGTCACCGAGGAAGATCACGGCGTCGTAATGGACATTCTGCGCGTCTTCCAGTACTGCTTCAAACGCGGCAAGATTCGCGTGAATATCACTCAATACCAGGTAACGCATTCAGGTCCGAACATATCACTCCGGCACGTGACACGGTGTGCCGGAGCCGCTACGGGGCAAGCTATACTTCAGGTGATGCGCCGTCCACTGCAACTGGTCCTGGTACTGTTCGCCACACTGTGGCTGTCAGGCGCCGCGAATGCCGAGATTGCGATTCCGGATCTCGGACGGCGCGGTGACCTGCCCGAAGGACTCACCGTTACGTTCAGCGCCCAGCTGCGGCAGGCGGTTTCGCAGGTGGGCCTGCAGGTGAATCCTGCGGAACTCGTGACCGAAGGCATTGCCGGCAGCCTCGACCCGTTCTATACGACACTGTCTGCCCGTCTGCTCGGTACCCGCTACGCGCTGAGTGGCGAGATTGCCGAAAGCAGCAGCTCCGAGCACCGTTTCACGGTCAACATTCTGCTGGTAGACGCGGAGCAGGACCGTCATTCCGACATCATCAGCCGGCCACTGTCCCTCCGGGACATGAGCAGTGTGGCACGCGAACTCGCCCAGGAGATCCTGGCGTTCAGTGACCTGAGCGGCAGCCTGCCTGCAGGTGATGCTGGCCTGTTCATAAGCAGCGAACCCGTCGGCGCACTCGTTTACATCAACTCGGTCCAGGTGGGCCGCACCGGTGACCTCAACCTGCTGGAACTGGCCCCTGGCCGTTATTCGATTGAACTGAGGCTGGATGGGCACCTCCCGGTGAGCAGGGTCGAGGAACTCCGGTCAGGCAGTACTGCCTTCCCGCATTTCCGGCTGACGGAAGTGCGCGGCGGCAGTGCCCAGGTGAGCAGTCAGCCCGCTGCCGAACTGTTTTTCGGCGGTGAGAGTTTCGGCATTACGCCTGTGAACGTGCCGCTGCCCGCCGGACGGCAGGACCTGCTGCTCAGACGCGACGGTTTCCGTGACACGCCGGTGACGGCAGACATCATGAACAACCGGGTGACCCGCCTTTCCGTGGAACTCAGCGCGGTACGTGAACCACTCGTTTACTGGGACGCCGAAGACGGAGTCCGCATCCTGGCCGACGGCGTCATCCAGACCGGTCTGGCAGCCACCGGGCTGCGGCCGGGCAGGGTCACGTTCACGGTGCAACGCGCCGGGCTGAGCATGGATTACACGGTGGTGCTGCCGCTTACAGGCATTTTCAGGCTCGATACGGCCTCGGGCACGCTCGTGCCGCTTGACCGCTGAGCGGGTCAGTCGAACGGAAAACTCACGGTCGTGCTTATGAGCAGACCGGGTTCCGGGACAGTCAGTTCAAGAAGCACTTCAACATCAAGGCCCTCAAGTTCACCGTTCCAGCCTGCATGGAGCTGCAGTGGCCTGAGATCGGAACGGTAAGGTTCCAGCCTCAGCCCGGCCAGCA
>CAZPLV010000140.1:3579-5302 GCA_964587295.1 uncultured bacterium | reverse complement strand
CCTATTGAGAATTCGAACAGTTCCTTCTCCGGAAAGGCATCAATGACTCGCATCGTCAACCGGCGGGTGCTGAGCCACAGCTCCAAAAGCTGGCCCAGAGTAAGGATCGCGGGACTATCAGACATGGCTACTCCTCCTGCGTTTCAGATTGCAGGAATTGTATCACACCTTAGCAGTTAAGGTAGTAACTGCAGCTGCCAGGCGCGAACCCTGAGGGGCGCAGCTCCAAAAGTGGCACCGGGGACTACAGCGGGAACGGAGGCGCCTGCTAGCATCAAGGGTGCCATCGACCCAAACCACCATGGATAGTCACGTTCCCGAACCGCACAGGTGGCGCACACTCGCAGTTCTCTGCGTGGTGCTGTTCATGTCGCTGATTGATGTGAGCATCGTCAACGTGGCGCTGCCCTCGATCCAGTTGGGTCTGGGCGCCACTGACTCGCAGCTGCAGTGGGTCCTCACCGGTTACGCCCTCACGTTCGGCGTCGGCCTCGTCACGGCCGGCCGCGCCGGTGACATTTACGGGCGCGGGCCACTCTTCATCATCGGTGTAGCGCTGTTCACGCTGTCGTCCGCGGCCGCTGGCCTGGCCCAGGACGCCGTGCTGCTGAACGTGGCACGTGCCATCCAGGGCATCGCTTCCGGGCTCATCAGCCCGCAGGTCGTGGGCATGGTGCAGCAGTATTTCCGCGGCGCTGAGCGCGCGCGGGCGTTCGCCATTTTCGGCGCCGCAGTAGGGGTGTCCGTTGCCGTGGGACCGCTGCTCGGCGGGCTGCTCATCCACGCCGGCGGTGTGGAGCACGGTTGGCGCTGGACCTTCTTCGTAAACGTGCCGGTCGGCATCCTGGCCATCGCGCTGGCGCTGCTCTGGTTCCCCCGGCCGCTACGCAACAGCCGCCTGCCAGCCGACGCTCCAGGGCGGACGGCAAGCCGCGACCTGGACCCGGTCGGCGCGCTGCTGCTCGGCCTGGCGGTGCTGGCACTGCTGTTCCCCTTCGTTGAGGGCCGCTCCAGCCCCTGGCTGTGGCTGTCCCTGCCGGCCGGCATTGGCCTGGTGCTGGCATGGCTGTGGTGGGAAGATCGCCAAAAGCGTCTGGGCAGGAATCCGATGGTTGACCTCGGCATTTTCCGCGTACCCAGTTTCTCCAACGGAGCCCTGCTGATAACCGTTTACTTCATGGGAATCACGAGCATCTGGGTGCTGGTGGCCCTGTACATGCAGGACGGCCTGGGCCGCAGCGCACTGGAAACGGGCCTGATTGGCCTGCCCAGCGCAATCCTCTCGGGCATTTCGGCTCTGGTCGCCGGCCGGATTGTGGTCACGCACGGCCGGACGGTCGTGATATTCGGCATATACAGCGCTCTGCTGGGGCTGTTGGCAAGCATCCTCGTCGTCTGGCTGCGTTCCCAGGGCCTGGCAAGCGAATGGTGGCTCCTGCTCAGCCTCGGCTTCCTGGGCATAGGCCAGGGCGCGGTGATCAGCCCCAACCAGACGCTCACTCTGGCCGATGTACCCCTCGAGTATGCCGGCAGCTCCGGTGGCATCATGCAGACGGGGCAGCGTATTGGCACATCGGTGGGCATCGCCGTCATTACCGCACTGGCCTTCGCTACGCTGGCAGTGAGCAACTGGTCTGTGGCCTTCATGGTCGGCTTCGCGGGAATCGCCCTGGTGGTGGGTGTCACGCTGGTCATCGCCTACGCAGACCGGCGCCGGCGCAGC
>CAZPLV010000140.1:0-3479 GCA_964587295.1 uncultured bacterium | reverse complement strand
ATCTCTTCCCGCGCCTCCCGTACTGCCGCTTCCCGCGTCGTTTCGTTTGGTTCCACCACGCCTCCGGGAAGCGACCAGCGGCGTAATCCGTAGTGGTGCCTGACCAGTAACACCTGGCCAGCATCGTCGGTTAAGAGGACGGAGGCGGCGCGCCCCACCTGCGCTTCGAGGTTGTCAGTCATGGTGGCGGTATCCTACCAACCCCCGGGCAGTCTCGTAATACTCGTCAGTTCATCTCAGGGAACAGAGTGGGCGCCCGGAAGCCTGTCCTTCTCCAGAACAGGTTTGCCACTCGACCGTCCTTCGTCGCCCCTCGGAGTCAACCACAGGATCGGTCAATGTGACCCTCGTATCGTTGGTTCCATTCACCGTTAAGCTGCTTGAATGGAACCGACACCGGCAATCGGGGTTTACGTGGGAACCGGCGGGCACGACCAATGAGAACGTCTCACCGGTCGACGTACGGGAATCCGGGTGCGCTTGAGATAAGGCAAACAGTGGAACCTCAGCCCAGGACGGGGGAAGTGCTGATCCGCGTGCGAGCCGCGACCGTAAGCCGCACCGACTGTGCCTTGCTTGAGGGGCGGCCATACATACTGCGATTCATGGCGGGCTGGCCGCGACCGCGCCTGGCTGCAACCGGTACTGACTTTGCCGGTGAGGTTGTCGCGGTGGGTCCCGGAACCACGCGCTTCGCGATCGGGGACAGGGTCATGGGCTTTCATGATCTGGGATTCGGATCGCACGCGGAGTACTTTGTGCTCGGAGCGCGGCAGGCTGCAACCCTGGCGCCGGCCGGTGTGCCACTGGATGACGCTGCGGCCAGCATGGAGGGAGTTCATTACGCCCGCAACATGCTGAACAAGATTCCCCTGGCTGCCGGTGATGAAGTGCTCGTGTACGGTGCGACGGGCGCGATTGGCTCAGCCGCTGTCGCCCTGCTGAGGGCTGCCGGTGCGACAGTGACGGCCGTATGCCCACACCAGCATCACGATGCGGTACACGCCCTTGGTGCCGACCGGCTTCTGGACCATCAGCAGTCAGGTTGGCTGGACGATGTCGCGGACCATTCAGTTCATTACGTACTTGATGCGGTCGGCAAGCTCACTCGTGCTGACTTCCTGAGGGTGCTACGGCGCGACGGTACGTACATTTCCTCTGAGCTGGGACCGTGGAACCAGAATCTGCTGTTTGCGGCCGCAGCTCCGCTCACTCGCGGACCGAAAGTACGCTTTCCGTTTCCCGCCGATGTGCCTGCCTCACTTGACCTGGTCAGCCGGATGTTGGCCGCTGGTGCATACCGGCCGCTGATCGACCGGCGCTACGGGCTTGCAGAGCTGGCTGAGGCTTTCACCTACGTGGATTCGGGGCAGAAAATCGGCAACGTCCTGGTGGAACCTGGGCGTGACGCCGGAACATAACCTGGCGGACCTCAGACGGCACGCGGCTGATTTCGTGGATCGCAAAGGGTTCACGTTTACGGTACTCAAACCCGGGAGCGCTGACGACCGGAGTATCCGCTCAGGCGGCTTGCGCGAATCCCCAGATGTAACCATGACTCTGAATTGCCGGCCTGAACGCTACTCGCCACACCCTTCAATCCGGAAGCACGGTGTCCGGGTCAGGGCAAGTTCGAGTTCGGCCAGGTCCGCTGCAGCGACGATGCAGCCCGCGATTGCCGTGCAGCTGCCCGGTTCCTTGCTCACGATGTCCGGATTCTGGTGCCAGGACGCAAGTTCGTCGAACTGAAAAGCGGACAGCAGCACGTCAGCCGCGATCCGGTTTCTGGTGGCGGTCGGGACTTCCGGCCAGCCTGACTCGAGAGTGGGCCACCAGCCCTCACTGTCCGCCAGCATCAGCTGAACTTCCTCACCAGAAGCCAGAAAAGACGCCTTCATCCTGATCAGCTGGTCGACGTAGTACCGACCGGTGAACGCCGGGCTGCCCAGACCTGCGTCGCTGATCACGAGGTTGAGCAGGTCCACTGTTGCCGGGGCGTCACGCAATTGCAGCTCAACGCCGCTGTCACCGGTTGCGATGACTGCGCCTTCATCGCCCTGCCGCAGCAGCACGTCGAGTGGAGCGCTGATCGGCCCGGCCGGGCCGGGTCCGGGACGACGCAGCAGATACACAGGTTCCGGCAGTTCGTCCTGCGAGTAGTGGATGTACTGGGTCAGCACGTCATCCGCGAACTCGAAGCGGAAGACGATGTTCAGGATGGTGGTAGGCGTGTAGTACCTGCCCCTGGCGACCCCGTCTGCATACGTTCCCGCGAAGTAGACGGGGAACCCGGAAGCTGCAGGGTAATGCAGGCCGGTGACGGAACCGTCTGCCGCCACGTGGATGTCGATCCTGGACTCACGCTCGAAGTCCACGAACACGTACGAACCCGTCACCGACTGGCCTTGGGCGTGAACGGTTGCCGGCCATGCGGCCAGGACAACTGCCGCGATTATCAGGAGTATTCGACACGGTGAAATCATCTGGTGTCCTCCGCAAAACGGTTTGGGCGATGGTACCCGACCGGGCCACCCGCAGTGGCGAAAATCTACACGGAGACTCGCTGTCCGGCGGGTGGCTCAGAGCCACTGGGCTGCCACGCGACAGTCACCCCAGGTCCGCCGCCACCTCACTCCTGACCCACTCCAGGAAAAACGGACTGTCAAAAACCACCCGCTCATCAGCCTTGGCCAGCAGTCCGCGCTCCGTCAGCACCTCCACTGCCTTGTGTATGGATGAAGTGCCAGGAAGCGCATACTGGTCACGCACTTCGGCAGAGTAAAGCTGCTCGACACCGAGTGCCACGACGCGCAACACGTCCTGTTGCTGGCCGGACAGGCTGTTCCACAGACTGCGCAACAGTGGCATCTCGCCGCGCACCACGTCGTTCAGCGCCCGGCGCGCGTCATCCAACCCGACCCTGCGTCTGACTGCCAGACCCCGGAAGTAAAGCTGGCGCGCCACCTGGATTACGTCCTGCGTACGGGGCCCAGCGAGCCGGAGCAGCTCCAGACCGACACCGGGCTCCACACCACTTCCTCTGGCCAGCCGCTCCTCCAGCCAGTCCGCAAACACATGCTCCTCTATTGGCCCCAGCGGCAGCAGCTCGAACATCTTGTAAAACGCACGTTTGGGTCCTATCAGGTCGTGAATCAGCGATTCCTGCGAGCCGGCGCAAATGAACGCCATGTCGCCGTGACGCTGTATCACCTCGCGGAGATGCCACTCCGAGCTCTCCCCGGCGAAGTTCCCGATGGCCTGGAACTCGTCCAGGACCACTGCCACCGGCCGCCCGGTGTCCTCGCCAATCTGGCTCAGGCGCAAGATCACGCCTTCAAGAGCCCTCTGGCGCTGTTCTTCTGAGGCAGTCCGCCGGTCCAGCCCAAAAGTGATGGCGGGCGGGCCGCCATGTTCATCCAGTTTCACCGTCACGCGCGGAGCCAGGCCACCGAGCAGGTCCTCGAGCCGCAGTTTCAGCC
>CAZPLV010000139.1:0-5328 GCA_964587295.1 uncultured bacterium | reverse complement strand
GTGAACACGCGTGACTACCTGTGGCTCGTGCCAGCGAACTGACCGCGCAGCTCCCGTTTGGTGGGGTCACTCCCAGCGGAGCCAACCAGATTCTGCCTGACTCAGCTGACAAGCGCCTTGGTTGTTCCATCCGGTTCGAGGCCGGTCTCACTCTGCAGGCGAGCCGCGAAATCTTCGTAGTGGCGGCGCGCTTCTCGTTGACGACCCCGTTTCAACAGGCGCACGAGCAGTTCGCGTAAGGCCTCCTCGTTCAGGGGATCCAGTTCCAGTATCCGCCTCAGGAAACGGCTCGTGTCACCTTCCCGTGATTGCGCAGCCGCCTGGAGTGCTCCAAGGATTGTCGTTCGTAACCATGTGCGGTGACTGGCAAGCGACTCCAGGCCAACTCCCGGTGCCAGTGGTTCCCTGTACAGGTGCAGCAGGGAATCGTAATGATCTCCGTCAAGGGCAGCCATCAACCGCAGGTAATCGCTCTGCACGTGCTGCAGTGTGTCTTCTCCCAGGAAGTGCCGCGCTCCCCATGGTTCCAGCACTTTCCTCAGTGCGCTCAACTGCACGTTCAGGTTGTTTCGCTGCTGTGAAGGTTCTGCTTCAGGCCAGATTGCCTCTGCCGCCTCTTCTCGGCTGAAGCCGACGAGCAGCATGACGAGCAGAAGCATGGGCCTTTCTGACAGTTCGAGTGTCCTGCCAGCGAAGTGGACCCGCAATTGGCCCAGGATGTCGATGTGCAGATCCGGCAGTTCAGCCAGGCGCAGTCGGATAGCTTCTTTCCAGCCGGCGGCCAGCACGGACTCCACGGCATAGTGTTTTGCCAGCTCCGGACGGTCTATGGGTAACTCTCCAATCGGAATGTGGCCCGGCAATAGCCTGGCTCCGGCGTTCGACACCGCCATGAATGCCTCCAGATCCGTGGAATCACGCGTGACCGAATAACGGGCGGCGTGCAGATACAGCAGAAAGGCCCGGTCTTCCTGACCTTCCAGGGCCGCATCAATGAGCCGGAGGGCTTCATTCCTGTCTGCCAGCAGCCTGGCATAAGCGGCTGTGGTCAATACCGGTCGGGGCACCTGCACGAAGTAGTACTCAGCATCGGTGGGGGCCGTCTGGATGGCGTACATGGCAATCAGGTCAAGGGTGTGGTCGCTGTTCCATGTGCGAGCCCGCGCGAACAGTTCTGGGAACGGGGAAGCATCGCCGTCCAGGGCAGCCAGAGCCGCACGCACCTCAAGTCCGACGATCGGGCTGGCGCGCTCCCCGCTTATCGCTTCCTCCAGGAATATGCGGGCCGCGCCCTTGTTGCCTGCCCATGCGTACATCATCGCTACATCCCGGCATTGCCCGGGTGCATCGCTGGGGTACAGGCGCCAGACCTCACCGATCGTGTTGGCCTGGACGGCCAGCCGGCCATCGTAATCGCCCTTGCTGTCCCAACGGTTGAGGGCCAGGTTGATGTAACAGCCCGTCCGATAACTGGAATCGGCCGGGAGGTATTGCAGTGCCCCTTCAAGCTTCCTGATGGCTGCTTCGTAGTTCCCGGTCACCGCGTCAACAATGGAGGCGTCTGCCAGGAACCGTCCCGCGATTTCCGGATCCACTTCCGGTATGAGTTTCTCAGCCCGCTGTATGACCGCATCTGCCGCCGCATGATCGGTGAAGGCAAGCGACCACACCAAGCCTTTGAGCGCAAGCAGCTCATCAGCCGCGTCGAGTTCCTGCCTGTCCAGGCCTGCCTGAAAGCGAATCACTGCTTCTTCGTGACGACCGAGAACCGCGTTGGCTGTCGCGGCCGTGATGTGCCGCAGGGCGGAGACCGGGCCCGGAACGAGTCCGTCCCAGCGAAGGATTGCCTCCGGCGCTTTTCTGCTGAGCTGCTCCCTGGGCATGTCCAGCAGGGCGCTGAGATCCGTCAGCGCCCCCAGTTTCTCAGTAGCCTCCCCATACAGCAGCAGGGGCAAGCGCTGCGCAGCCTGCTTCAGTGCTGTGGCAGCTTCACGTGCATGGTCAGCGAGAATATATTCTGCGGCCAGTGCATGCAGGCGGTAGCCCGAGGTGCCCCGTTGCACAAATCCACTGCTGGCAAGGCGTACCGTGATCGGAGTACTGGCCTCAGCAGGCAGGTAGGGAAGGGTGGCAAGCAGCAACACCTCCTGCCAGGCGGCGTCGTCAAGACTGGCTTTCATTCCCATCAGCAGCTGCTGGCCGTCAGGCAGTCTGCCAGTCAACGATGCGAAGTGGAGCGGCAGGGGCCAGCCGCCAGCCTGCTGCCACAGTTGCCGTGACATCCGGGGATCAGGGATCAGCGCAGCGACTTCCTGCTCCGTGAATTCCAGTTCCTCAGCCTGCAGGTGAATCAGCCGGCCACTCGTCACCAGCCGGGGTATCTCCGAGCTGGCAAGCGGACCCCTGCTGGCCAGCAGCACCAGGCCCCTGTCGTCACGCAACAGCCTTACCAATTCTTCGTGGTTGCTCAGATTCTCGAGGTCTTCCAACACGAGGATGGTTTTCTGATTCCAGAGGCTTTCCAGAACAGGCTCCCATGGTGAGTCAGCCGGCAGGTACAGGCCTGTTGCCACCGTGCGACGGATGTTGCTCGCATCAGCGGCCAGCCAGACGACACGCCAGTCATCGCGCTCCAGGCTGGCCGCCCATTGGCTTGCCAGGACACTCTTGCCGTACCCATAAGGGGCCTCAAGCCACACCACGAATCCCGGTTGATCGGGCAGCACTGCGAGCAGCCTTGATCTGTCCAGATAGCGCGTGCCTGTCTCGGGCCGGAAGCTCATCATTTCAGTTGGGGTGAGTATACAGGCGATCATCAGAAGCGCTGTGACAGGCCGCATGAACCGCCGGAAGCTCCTGCGCTCGGGCTGGTCCAATTTAAGCCGTATTTAAGTCCTCACTGCGGACAATGCGAGCGGGAGGCTCTATGAGCAAGAATCAATTTCTGGCAAGCAAACTGAAGGCTCTGGCCCTGCTGCTGTTGATTGTTTTACTGGTCGCCTGCGGCGGCGGGGGAACCGCTCCGCCCGATTCTTCTGGCAGCGGAATCATCTCCGGCAAGCTCATTTTTCCGCCGGCTGGTCTCAGCATTGCCGAAGGTTTGCAGGGCCACGCGAGTCAGTCAACCGGTCCTGCACCCATCGTACCGGGCGAAGTCCTCGTCGGCTTCGAGAGGAGATTCGAACTGGCTGCGGCGTCGCTGAGCACGTTAAGCACCAACGGGGTACAGCTGACACTGCAGGGTGAGCGTGACGTAGCTGGCTACTACCGCTACACTGCCCCGGGCCTGACTGAGGCAGAGACCAGAGCACTGATCGCCGATCTGAACGACAAGGAAGGCATTGCAGAGGCGATTCCCAACTGGATTCTCGGTGCATTCAGGACACCGGATGATCCGTTCGCATATCTGCAGTGGCATTACTCAGCGTTGAATCTGCCGGCGGCCTGGGACATCGAAACCGGCACTAGCAACCGGATCACCGTCGCAGTCGTTGACAGCGGCGGCATCCCGGACCCGGCCCTGCATCCGGACCTGAAGTTCGTGGCCGGTTACAACTTCGTATCCGGACCGCATGGTGGGCCGGTCCCGGGCCGGGGTGCGGATTATCTGGACTACAGTCACATGCACCCCGATCATGCGCGGGAGGCCAGCGCCGGGTTCCATGGGCTTCACGTGGCAGGTACTGTCGGAGCAACTACCAATAACGCTATCGGGCTGGCGGGGGTCAACTGGGCCGCAGACCTTGTTGCCGTGCGCGTACTGGATCACGGTGGTACTGGCAGCACGGATGACATCTATTCCGGAGCCTGGTGGGCAGCCGGCGGCAGCGTCGCCGGAGTACCCGAGAATCCGAGGCCTGCCCGGGTCGTGAACATGAGCCTCGGTGGCGACATCGGTCAGGCGTGTCCGCAGGGAATCGCAGACATGTTCCAGACGCTGGCGGCGAACGGGATCATTACGGTTGTCGCTGCAGGCAACGACAACAGGAACACCGCTACCATCCTGCCCGCTAACTGTCCGGGAGTCATCACTGTGGGAGCGACCGATGACACGGCCGGTCGCGCGCCCTACTCCAACTTTGGCGCCGAAATAGATGTGATGGCGCCAGGTGGCAACACGACGCGCACTTTCACTGACACCACGACGGGAACCGTCTACCCGGCCGGCATCCTGAGTACGATCCTTTACACGCCGGACGCCACCAGCCAGCTGCAGCCAAGTTCTTCCTTCATGCAGGGGACGTCGATGGCCGCTCCTCACGTCGCCGGCATCGTCTCCCTGATGCTTGCCCATAATCCGAGTCAGACATTCGACCAGGTGCTTGACAGGTTAAGGTCCGCCAGCACACCGCTTACTGCGGCCCAATGTGGCCTGCCTGATCCATCGCACTGCGGCAGTGGCTTAGTGGATGCTGCGGCAGCTCTCGGTGGCAGCGCCAACCCGCCGGGGCCGAATCCACCGGGGCCCAACCCGCCCGGGCCGAATCCACCGGGGCCCAACCCGCCTGGCCCTAACCCACCCGGCCCGAATCCGCCCGGCCCCAACCCACCGGTTCCAGGACCCGTTGAACCAGGGACACCGGTGCCGGAAGGTAACGTCTACGTGGCCGCCCTCTTCACCAATGCGGACGGCACTTTCGATGCATCCCGATCAGTCGAGACCACCTTGCCTGCCAGCGCCCGTGCAGAGCTGAACTACACCCTCAGCAGTCTGCCTCCTGGTCGTTACACCGTCGCCGCGTGGCAACCACTCACGGATTCTGGCGAGATACGCAGTGGCGATCCCTTTGCCATGCATCCGCAGTTAATCACACTTGCTGCGGGTCAGCAGGTGACAAACCTGGATCTGCACCTTCAGCCGTTCACCGGCAGTTCGGCAGCAATTGCCCAGGCGATGACCGAACTGCTCCTGTCCCTCGAGTAGGTTCCGTAACCGACGAATCCGGCCGGGTTTACCCCGGCCGTTTAATTCCGGCGGGCTGCATTGCTTTAGTAGCCGCGGTCATTGTAATGATTCGTTGGAGAAACTCTCGGTGCTGCAGCAAGGCAATCGGAGCTGCGTCCAACGCTCCCGACATGTACACGGCGGTCGCTGCAACCTGTGCCGGCCGGGCCAGCTCGATGCGCCTGCGCAGCTCAGGAAAAGTCAACCCCTCAGCCTCCTGGTGCAGCGTCAGAAGTCGTAGCCTTAGCCACCGGCGAGCTCGTCCAAAGCCTGCCGCACACTCATCCTGGAATCCACAAGCGCCTGCCGTGACACATCCGCTCCGACTCCAGCGAGCAGCATGACTATCGCTGTCCGCATCTCCCAGCCAGCTTCCTCAAGGG
>CAZPLV010000138.1:0-5376 GCA_964587295.1 uncultured bacterium | reverse complement strand
AGGTAAGGCGTGTACCTTCCTGGTGACACGCTCGACGACCGCTACGAAATCCTGGGCAATCTGGGCCAGGGTGGCATGGCGCATGTTTTCCGCGCCCGTGACCGCCACCTCGACCGCGAGGTTGCACTCAAGGTTCTGCGGCCGCACCTGACTGAAACCGACAGCGAGCGGTTCAGGCGGGAAATCCGTGCCCTGGCAAGCCTGAGCCACCCCGGCATTGTCAACATTTTCGATCTCGGTCTGGGAGACAACGTCTACTTCGCAATGGAACTCATCCATGGCGGACCAATCACTGACCTCGGACCGTTTGAACCCGACAGCGAGAAACTTGAAACGCTGCTGGACGCCTCCATCACGGTTGCCGAAGCTCTGGCCTACGTGCACAGGCTCGGTATGGTCCATCGTGACCTGACCCCGCGCAACATCCTGCTGGCCAACCAGAACCTTCCCAAGGTGATGGACTTCGGCCTGGTTCAACTGACCGAAACCAGCCAGCAATTGACCCGCACGGGCTTCACACTCGGCACGCCGCAGTACATGGCGCCCGAACAGGCGCGTGGCGACCTGACCGGAGCGGCCACTGACCTGTACGCATTCGGCGCGGTCCTCTACCGCACCTTCACGGGAATCGCACCGTTTGAAGCGGAGAACGACCAGGCGGTCCTGTACCAGCACGTGTACGGTGAGTCCCGGCCCTGCCAGGAGATCAACCCACTCATACCTGACGCACTCGCCGATCTGATCACCGCCCTGCTCCGCAAAGAACCGGCTGCCCGCCCGGCATCCGGCGAGGTTGTGGCCGATGCACTCAAGTCAATCAAAGCCAGCCTGCTTGAAGGCGCCACCCACGTGCCGCTCGGTGGGCCCTCAAGACGTGCAACCTATTCGCACGGACCCAGCATGGCTGCCCGTCTGGAGACCAGCTGGCGTATCCGGCTCGAACACGGTCCGCAATGGCCGGCAGGTATCGGTGCCGCGGAAGGCTACATCCTTCTCGGTCTGCGCGACGAGCGCGTCTCGGTATTGCGCCCGGCAGATGGCGTCGAGGTGCTGAGCATTCCTGCCGATGACGAGGTTGTGACGGCGCCGGTCTACGCACACGAGCGCCTGTTCATAGTGAGCCGCTCCGGCAGCCTGAGCATGGCCGAATGGCCGACAGGTGACCTGCTGCTGGAAAAGCCGGACACGGACGCCGTGGGAGCACTGCCGTTCGGACGCAAGCTGCTGGTTACACGCGCGTCGGGTGAGCTGCAGCTGCTTGACCGCAAACTCGAGCCCGTCTGGAGCTACCAGGCGGCTGACGCGGCCTCCACCTCACCGATGGTGCACGGCGGGATGGCCGTCTATCAGACTGCCGACGGCTGGCTGCACGCTGTGGATACCGAGACGGGCAAAGGCAAGTTCAGGATCGAAATCGGGTCGACAGCTTCGGCGCCGGTAGCGAGTGATGGCGTGTTCATCCTGACGGTCCGTTCCGGCGAACTTCATGCTTTTGATTCAGCGGCACGTGAAGTGCGCTGGAGCTATGACCTGGACGGGGAAATATACGGCAGCCCCGCGCTCTGGCAGGGACGCCTGTTCGTGCCGAGCTGGGGCGGCAAGCTGCACTGCCTCAGTTTCAGCAGCGGTGACGACCTGTGGGAGCAGCCGCTGCCTGCAGCAGTGACCGCCTCTCCTGTCGTGGTGGGTGGAATCCTGTATGTGGCCTGTGAAAGCGGTGAAGTGCTTGCCTTCGATGCCCGCACCGGAATTCCGCTGTGGCAGGACCGGGCCAGTCACGGCCCGATCCAGGCCAGTCCACTGCCACTGGGCAACCGGCTCATAGTGGCTGCCCTGGACGGGACTGTCACCGCTTACAGCGGCTGAATCCCGTCCTTGAGCAGTTTGTACTCCGCCGCGTCAACCAGCGCCTGATACGACGCCTCAATCACGTTCGCACTCGCGCCGACGGTGCTCCAGGTGTCAGTGCCGTCGGTTGTCTCCACCAGCACACGGATTACGCTGCTGGTCCCGGCATGTTCACCGGTAAGCACCCTCACCTTGTAATCAGACAGTGACGTCTCGCCGAGACTCGGATAGAAACGCAGCAGCGCCTTGCGCATGGCGGTATCCAGGGCATTGACGGGTCCGTTGCCGCTGGCTGCGGTGTGCTCGTGCTGGCCACCGACCTCAACCCGGATGCTCGCTTCACAGCGGGGCTCGTCATCGTTCAGATCGCGCTTGTCAATCAGCACGGTGAATCCGTTGAGGCTGAAGTAAGGCGTGTAGTCACCACGCACCTTGCGGGAAAGCAGCTGGAATGACGCTTCGGCACCCTCAAAGGAATAACCCAGGTGCTCCAGCTCCTTCAGCCGCTTCACCACTTCGGCTGCGCCTTCCCTGCTGACGCCGTCGCCGAACTCGCGGTCCTTTGCGAGCACGTTGGCGCGGCCAGACAGGTCCGAAAGCAGGATGCGGCGCTGATTGCCAACCAGCTCCGGCGCGATGTGCTCATAAGTCTCGGGGCGCCGATTGACCGCGGAGACGTGAATTCCGCCCTTGTGGGCAAAGGCGGCGTCGCCTACGAACGGTGCGCGGACGTTGGGCTGCAGGTTGGCGCGCTCATCGATGGTGCGGGACAGCTCGCGCAGTTCCTGCACTTTCTGCTTCTGCGGCCGGCCCAGTTTCACCGACAGCAGCGGCATCACCGAAACCAGGTTTGCATTGCCGCAGCGCTCGCCGTAACCGTTCACCGTACCCTGTACGTGCCGGGCACCTGCATTGACCGCGGCAAGCGAATTCGCCACGGCCAGTTCACAGTCATTGTGGGCGTGAATGCCGACGATATCGCCATGCACCTCACGCACTTTCGCCACGAGCTGGGCGACTCGCTCAGGCAGGTTGCCGCCGTTGGTGTCGCAAAGCACCAGCCGTTCGGCACCGCCGCGCACGGCAGCGGCCAGTGTTTCCAGCGCATAGTCCGGATCTGCCGTATAGCCGTCAAAGAAGTGCTCCGCGTCATAGATGACCCGGCGGCCGTTCTCGCTCAGGAACCGGATTGAGCGTTCAATCATGCTCAGGTTCTCGTCGAGAGTGGTCCCGAGTGCCTCGGTGACATGTAACGTCCATGACTTGCCGAACATCGCAATGGCGGCAGTTCCCGCAGACAGAAGCGCCTGAAGGTTGGCGTCATCCTCAGGTGCCTTCTCCTTGCGGCAGGTGCTACCAAATGCCGTCAGCACGGCTCGTTTGAGCGGGGTCTCCTTCATCATTTCGAAGAATTCCACGTCACGCGGATTTGAACCCGGCCAACCGCCCTCGATGAAGTCGATACCGAATTCATCGAGGCGCTGGGCCAGGGCAACCTTGTCCCGGCTGGTCAGGTTGAAATCCAGTCCCTGTGTGCCGTCACGCAGGGTGGTGTCGTATATCTCGACGGCGGATCCCCTGCCGGCCTGCGGCGGCCAGGCTTCTGCCAGGTCAACTCTGGGCAGGGTGCTTCCGGTCACGGCGCCGATAGTTTCTCGGGCGTCCGGACCACGCCGGCTGCCAGCTTGTTAAGCACGTCAACATATGCATGCGCCGACGCTTCCAGTACGTCTGTGGACAGACCGCGTCCGGTGATCATTCGCCCTTCGCTCTCGGCCCGCACGGTCACCTCGCCCAGCGCGTCCTTGCCGGACCCGACAGAGCGGATTTCATACGAATCGAGTTCAATGGGAATCTGGCTGATGCGTTCAAGAGCCTTGTAAACAGCGTCAACCGGACCGTCACCGGTCGCGGCTTCCTCATAGGTACCCGTATCGGTGATGAGGCGGACGGTTGCCACGGGAATCAGACCGGAGCCTGACTGGAACTGCACTGAATCGAGCGTATAGGTGGCGGGCACCCGGCTGGTTTCAGTGTCAACCAGCGCAAGAATGTCATCACTGGTGACGTGCCGTTTGCGGTCACAGAGGTCCTTGAACTGGCGGAACAGCGTGTTGACAGTGGCGTCTTCCAGCTCCGGGTAACCGAGGTCGCCGAGCGTCTTGCGGAAGGCGTTGCGGCCCGAGTGCTTGCCCATCACCAGCACACCGGCGTCACGGCCGACCAGTTCGGCGTTCATGATCTCATAGGTGTCCTTGTGCTTCAGCACGCCATCCTGGTGGATGCCGGCCTCATGCGCGAAGGCATTCTCACCCACGATGGCTTTGTTGGGCGCAACGGCCATACCGGTGTGGCGGGCAACCAGCCGCGAAAGGCGATACAGCTCACGCGTATTGATGCCTATGTCCACGCCGTAATGGTCACGGCGGGTGTACAGCGCCATCACGCACTCTTCGAGCGAGGTGTTGCCGGCACGTTCGCCGATGCCGTTGATGGTCGCCTCGATCTGGGTGACGCCGTTCTCAACCCCGGCAAGGCTGTTGGCAACGGCCATGCCCAGGTCGTCATGGCAATGCGTCGAGATGACCACATCATGGGCTTCGGGTACGTTCCGGAAAATGCTGGCGATGAGAGCACCGTAGTCCTGCGGGGTGCCGTAGCCGGTTGTGTCCGGGATGTTGATGGTGGTGGCGCCGGCAGCTATTGCGGTGCGGACCAGCTGATAGACGAAATCCTTGTCGGCACGCATGCAATCCTGCGCACTGAACTCGACCTCGTCAGCGAATGTCCGCGCGTAGCGCACCATCTCATCGGAAATCTCGAGGACTTCCTCCCGCGACTTGCGCAGCATGTACTTAAGGTGCACGTCGCTGGCGCTGGTGAAGGTATGGATCATGCCCTTCTCCGCCGGTTCAATGGCCTGCGCGGCACGTTCGATATCGAGCTTGTGGGTGCGGGCGAGGGCCGCAATCATCGGCCCTCTGACCTCGCGGGAAATCTGGTGTACGCATTCGAAATCACCCTGGCTGGTGATCGGGAAGCCCGCTTCGATAATGTCCACGTTCAGGCGTGCCAGTGCATGCGCTATCTCGAGCTTCTGGGTTGTATTGAGTGCGACGCCGGGGCTTTGTTCCCCGTCGCGCAGTGTTGTGTCGAAAAATCTTACGTATGCCACTTGATTTCCCCTTTGTCCTGCCTGAATTGTGGCAGGGATGACGCCTCAGTCTTCGTTTCCTCCAATGAACGGCATCATCTTGCGTAGCTTGCGGCCAACGACTGACACTTCAGTGGCTTCGGTATTCTCCCGTCCCGTCAGCAGAGTGGGCTGACCAACCTGGTTCTCAAGCAGGAAGTCCCGGGCGAACTTGCCCTGCTGGATGTCCTTCAGCACGTTCTTCATTTCGGCACGGGTCTCATCAGTGATGATGCGGTCGCCCGTGACGTAGTCGCCGTACTCAGCCGTGTTGGAAATCGAGTGGCGCATCTTCTCGAAGCCGCCTTCGTAGATGAGGTCGACGATGAGCTTCA
>CAZPLV010000137.1:4358-5418 GCA_964587295.1 uncultured bacterium | reverse complement strand
TAACACTGAAACGCTACTTTTGTGAACTCTTCCTAACTGTGTTTTTGCCGTGTTGTACACTCATCTTTCACTCACCGACAAAGAATGTGAGTGATTCAACTGGAAACATATGAATTCAGTTACATAACTCATCAGGGCAGCACCGCCGTGCCCGCCTGGCGGCGCAGTGCCCTGAGGAAAGTGGCACGGTCCCGTCCGTCTGCGATCACTGCACTCGGAGCCCCGTCATCAAGAGCTTTCAGGGCGGCTTCCACCTTGGGAATCATGCCGCCGCTGATCCTGCCGTCCCGGATTCTCTGTTCGGCGTCCGAACGGCTGAGTACTGAAAGTAACGAATCCGGGTCTGACGGCTCATCAAGGACGCCGGGCACATTGGTGAGGAACAGGACGGGCGTGTCCAACGCGGATGCGACTGCTCCGGCAACCTCGTCAGCGTTCACATTCAGGGGTTCACCATGCTCATCAAGCGCAAGGCAGGCGATAACCGGGATTACCCTTAGCGAAACCAGTCCGCCGAGCAGCCGGGCGTTCACACCCACCATCCGGCCGACCCGTCCGAGATCCGGATCGAAGGTCTCGGCCAGGAGCAGACCTGCGTCCCGTCCGCCCAGGCCCACGGCCCCGCCGATCTCCTGCGCCAGTTCCTTGCCCAGCATGGTCAGGGTCCGCTCAACGACGAGCATCGCTTCGGGACTGGTGACGCGCCGGCCCCGCACGAAGCGGTGCCCGATGCCCGCTGCCTCGAGCTCACGGGCAATGAACGGGCCCCCGCCGTGTACAACGACCGGTTCAAGGCCCTCATGAGCGGCCTGGCGTATTGCGGCTGCCACTTCCCGGCGTTCAGCCGGGTCGGTCATCGCATTGCCTCCGTACTTGATGACGATTGCCATTCGCAGAGTCTACCCGGGCCTGCTAGGCTTTTGCTCATGAACAGCAACCAGGCGGGTCAGCTCACTTTCGGTACCGACGGCTGGCGGGACGTCATCGCAGGCGGTTTCACCTTCAGCAACCTGGGCAGGGCAGCCCAGGGTTACGCCGATGCGCTGCTGGCCAGCGGCAA
>CAZPLV010000137.1:0-4258 GCA_964587295.1 uncultured bacterium | reverse complement strand
CCGCTGTTCGTGAGCGCCACGGACGGTGACGGTGACCGGCTTGGTGTCGTTCTGCCTGACGGCAGTTTCTTCAATTCACACCAGATCTTTGCGGTGCTGCTCCGGCACCTGCATTCCCGCGGCCAGCGGGGCAGCGTGATCCGGACCTTCACGGTTTCACGGATCATCGAACGGCTGGCCCGTGCGCTGGAGCTGCAGGATGTGGAGACGCCGGTCGGTTTCAAGCACATCACCGGAGCGATGCTCTCGGGTGAGGTGCTGATCGGCGGCGAGGAATCAGGCGGAATCGGCATCCAGGGGCACATCCCTGAGCGCGACGGAATCCTGAACACGCTGCTGCTGGTCGAGGCTGTCGCGGCAACGGGCAAGGGACTGGCGGAGCAGTTCGCAGAGATAGAGCAGCTGACCGGCCTGAGCCACGCTTACGACCGGATTGACCTGAAGCTGCGCAGCGCAGAACTGCAGGGGCAGGTGCTGGCTGCACTGAAGCGGGACCCGGCGGAGTTTGCGGGCCGCCGGGTTGAAAGTGTGGAACGCCGCGACGGCGTGAAGCTGAACCTGACCGGGGGTGCCTGGCTGCTGCTGCGGCCCAGCGGCACCGAGCCGCTGCTGCGGGTTTACTGCGAGGCAGCTGACCCGGAGCAGGTGAGTGAGCTGCTGCAGAGGGCCGTCGGCTGGGTCGACAGCCTGGGCTGAGTCAGAGCGTGATCAGTTCGCGCGGTGCGTGGGACAGGCTCTCGTAGCCGCCGTCAGTCAGCAGGCACATGTCCTCGATGCGTACGCCGCCGAAGCCGTTTTCGTATACGCCTGGTTCAACCGTCACGATCATGCCGGTTTCCAGAACGGTTTCCGAGCGGCTGGACAGGCGGGGCTCCTCGTGTATCACCAGTCCGGTGCCGTGCCCGAGGCTGTGGACGAACAGTTCAGACAGGCCGTGTTTTTCCAGCACGTCACGTGCCACCCTGTCCACTTCGCGGCCCTGCAGGCCCGGCCTGAGCACAGCCTTGGCGGCTTCAAGCGCTTCCAGCACCGAGTCATACATGAAACGCAGACGTTCGTGGATGTCGCCGAGTGCGACGGCGCGGGTCATGTCCGCGTGATAGCCGCGGTAATTGGCGCCGAAGTCCATGGTGACCAGGTCGCCCGACTGCAGCACCCGGTCGGAGGCAACGCCGTGCGGCATCGCGCTGCGCTCGCCACCGGCCACGATGATGTCGAAGCTGTCGCCTTCGGCACCGGCGTCACGCATGAAGCGGCCGAGTTCCAGGGCCACGTCGAGCTCACGGATGCCCGGCTTCATGAAAGTCAGGATGTGCTCGAAAGCACGGTCCGTGATGCCGGCTGCCTGCCGCAGCAGGTCAACCTCGAAGTCCGCCTTGCGCATGCGCATGTCACGGAACACGTCCTGCACCGCGATGGTCGGTTCGCCCAGGCTGGCGTCCAGCTGGTCTTTCACTGCCACGGTCATGTGCTCGGCCTCGATGGCGAGCATTCCGTTGCCGGTACGGCGCACCACTTCGGACTGCCAGTCCTGGGTAATGAGCACCTCGAGCGCGGATTCCGCGTTGGCCTGGACGTCATAGCGGAAGTCGGTCAGCAGCACTGCCGCGTCCCGGGTGATGAGCACACGGCCGTCTTCGGGTGTGCTGAAGCCGCTGAGCCAGCGGACGTTGGCCGGCAAAGTGATGAGCAGGGCATCAGCCGAGGCGCTGTTCATGGCTTTGCGTGCTGCTGCAAGCCGGTCGGCCAGGTGGCCCTTGAGCTGTTCCCTCACTGGGCTGCTCCGTAGATGGCCAGCAGGTCGCTGACTTCCAGGCTGGCTCCGCCGATGAGGCCGCCGTCAATGTCGGGCTGGGCCAGCAGATCCGCGGCGTTGTCGGGCTTCATGCTGCCGCCGTAGAGGATGCGCAGCCGGGCGCCGGTGCCGGGGAAGCGGTCGTCGCACCAGGCGCGGATGACGCTGCTCATTCCCTGGGCATCTTCAGGCGTGGCGGTGCGGCCCGTGCCGATTGACCAGACGGGTTCGTAGGCGATGACCAGTTCCTTTTCGGAGTTGATTTCGATGCCGTCGAGCGCTCCGTCGAGCTGTGCGAGGACCACGGCGTTGGCCTGGCCGTCGTCGCGCTGTTCGGCGCTTTCGCCGACGCAGAGAATCGGGGTGAGCCAGCTGCGCTGGGCTGCCCGGACTTTGGCATTGAGCAGGGTGTCGTCTTCATGGTGGTACTGGCGGCGTTCGGAATGGCCGACGAGTACGAAGTCGGCACCGGCGTCGCGCAGCATGGCTCCGGAGATCTCGCCGGTGTAGGCGCCTTCGTCGTGGGCGCTCAGGTCCTGGGCGCCGAGGCGTACCTTGCTGCCCTGGAGTTCCTGCCGCATTGCGTACAGGTGGCTGGCGGGAACGCACAGCAGCAGCTCCACTCCAGTCCGGGGCGTACCGAGCTCGCCGGTAAGCTCCTGTGCCCATGGCAGGGCGTCGCTTACCAGTCTGTTCATCTTCCAGTTGCCGGCTATCAGTTTCGGGCGCATGCGGGCATGTTAACGGAACTGGCGGCCGGGGTGGCGCACAAGAAGACCGGCCCCGAAGCGGGTGCTTCGGGGCCGGCAGGGTCCTGGTGCAGGAAGAGGGTGGTTCTCAGGCCAGGGCGGCGGGAACCTCGGCGTCCTTCGAGGACTTGCGACGGCGGCGCGTGGGCTTGCCCTTGTCGCCTCCGTCATCGCCGGCTTCCAGAGCCTTGAGGCCACCGACAAGCGCCAGGTCCAGAACTTCGTCCAGGTTGCTGACAGGATGCATTTCCATGCCCTTGCGCAGGTGCGGGGCAATTTCCTTCATGTCAGCAGTGTTGCCGTTGGGGAAGACGATGTGCTTGATGCCTGCGCGGCGGGCACCGAGTATCTTCTCCTTCAGGCCGCCGATGGTCAGGAAGCGGCCACGCAGCGTGACTTCACCGGTCATGGCGACGTCCTTGCGGACTGCGACGCCGGTAAGCGCACTGATCAGCGAGGTGGCGAGTGCGCCACCGGCAGAAGGGCCTTCCTTGGGCGTTGCGCCGGCCGGCACGTGGATGTGGATGTCCGAACCGTCAAGCGTCTCGCGGGAGATGCCGAAGCGTTCCGCGTTCGTCTTGGCGTAGGTCAGGGCAGCGCGGGCGCTTTCCTTCATCACGTCACCCAGCTGGCCGGTCAGGACCAGGTTGCCCTTGCCGGGGGTGATGGATGTTTCCACGAACAGGATGTCGCCACCAACCGGGGTGAAGTACATGCCTGTGGCAACACCGACCAGGTTTTCGTCAGCTTCGCTTTCCGGGGTGAACCGTTCGGCACCCAGGTAGCCTTCGAGGCTGCGTTCGGTGATGCGGACGCGCTTGGCGTCGCCCTCGGCAATGCGGCGGGCGGCCTTGCGGGCCAGCGTGCCGATCATGCGCTCGAGGTTACGGACGCCTGCCTCACGGGTGTAGCGGCTGATCAGACGGGTGAGGGCGCCGTCGCTGTAGTCGATCTGCTTTTCGCTGAGGCCATTCTCCAGGATCTGGCGCGGCATCAGGTAACGCCGGGCGATCTCGAGCTTCTCCTGTTCGATGTAGCTGTTGAACTCAATCAGCTCCATGCGGTCGTAGAGGGCTTCGGGAATCTGGCTGACGTAGTTGGCCGTGGCCACGAAGAGCACTTCGCTCAGGTCAAACGGCACGCCGAGGTAGTGGTCGACGAAGGTGCTGTTCTGCGCCGGGTCGAGCACCTCGAGCAGTGCGGAGCTGGGGTCACCCTGGTAGCTGGCGCCGAGCTTGTCGACTTCGTCCAGCAGGAACACCGGGTTCTTGGTGCCGGCCTGGCGGATGCCCTGGATGATGCGGCCGGGCATACTGCCGATGTAAGTACGGCGGTGGCCACGGATGTCGGACTCGTCACGCGCGCCGCCCAGTGAGATGCGCACGTATTCGCGGCCCAGGCTCTTGGCGATCGACTTGGCGATCGATGTCTTGCCGACCCCGGGCGGTCCGGCGAACAGCAGGATCGGGCCCTTGTTTATGTCGTTCTCGGGCAGATCGCCCTTGGCGGCCTTGTCGCTCTTCAGCTTGCGGACAGCCAGGTACTCCAGAACGCGGTCCTTGACCTTCTCCAGGCCGTAGTGGTCCTCGTCCAGCACGTTCTCTGCCTCAGCCATGTCCAGCTGGTCGGTGCTGCGCTCGTTCCAGGGCAGTTCGGTGATGGTGGTCAGGAAGGTGCGGATGACGCTTGCCTCGGCAGAGTCGGGATGCATGCG
>CAZPLV010000136.1:0-5420 GCA_964587295.1 uncultured bacterium | reverse complement strand
CAGTTGATGATGAACATGTAGACGATGAGGCCCAGGATCATGCCGAAGTCCGCGATGATGCCGACCACACCGTCAGTGAGCATCTGCTGGAGCGCGTCCACGTCGCTGGTTATCCGGGTGATGAGCCGTCCGACGGGAGTCCGGTCAAAGAAGCCCATGTGGAGCCGCTCGATCTTGCCGAATATTTCCTTGCGGATGTCATAAATGACGTGCTGGCCGAGCCAGGCAATCACGTATGTGTAAGCGAAGCGCAGGCCGAAGCTGAGCAGTCTGAGGCCCATGTATATGAGCACGATGTTCAGTACGCCGGCAAAGCGCTCGTCAATGTTGAGCGCGTTGAAAGGTGCCTGGTCCGCCACCAGGTAGTTGTCGATTGCCAATGCGATCAGGTTGGGGAACGCCGGTGCCACGGCACTGTAGGCCAGCAGCAGCAGAATCCCGCCGATCAGGGGCAGCCGGTACGGCCTCAGATAGCCGAACAGGCGTTTCGTGACCTGCAGGTCAAACGACTTCTGGAACGATTCGCCGTCCTCGTCAAAGTTGCCTTCGCTGCGCATCTGCGCCACTTTGCGGCGGCGGTTGGCGCGGAATTCGGCCTTCAGCTCTTCGACGTCGTAGTCGCTGGAGCTCATGTCTGTCAGGTTGCTGCGTTTGTGTCTGCTCACAGTTCCTGCTCCAGATCTGCCTCAAGTTGCTGGCGCCGGTCAATGTCTGCGTACCAGCCGTCTTCTATGGCCAGCAGTTCGTCCTGGGAGCCCTGCTCCACCACCCGGCCCTCGTCCAGCACGATTATCCGGTCGGTGTTCCGGAAGGCACTCACCCGGTGCGCCACGATGAGCGAGGTGCGGCCCTCCTGGACGGTCTCAAGTCCTTCCAGAATGCGCGCCTCGGTCTGGGTGTCAACCGCGCTGAGGGCGTCGTCAAGAATCAGGATGGGTGGCTGACGGATGATGGCGCGTGCAAGTGCCGTGCGCTGCCGCTGGCCACCGGAGAGGGTCACTCCCCGCTCACCCAGGCTCGTTTCGTAGCCGCGCGGGAAGTCCTCCACGTCACCGGCCAGCTGCACCAGCCTGGCGGTGGATCTGATCAGTTCCGTCCGTTCCGGGGAGTCATCGGCCGGCAGGCCGTAGGCAATGTTCTCGGCGATCGTGTCGGAGAACAGGAACGGCTCCTGCGGCACCAGGCCGATGTTGCGGCGCAGCACTTCCAGCGGGAACTCGCGTATGTCACGTCCGTCCAGCAGGATCTCTCCCTCGGTCGGATCAACGAGGCGGGTCAGCAGCTGCACGATCATCGTCTTGCCGCTGCCGGTCCGGCCGGTGATGCCGAGTGACTGACCCGCGGGCACAACGAAGGAGACGTTGTCGAGCGCCAGCGTCGAATCGAACTTCAGACTGACGTTGCGGAACTCTATGTCGCCCTTTACCGTGCGCAGCGAGTAGTCCGTCAGGTTCGAATCGCGGACGCGGGGTTTGCTGTCGAGGATTTCCTTGAGGCGGCCCCAGGAGGTGCTGCCGCGCTGGAATACGCTGGCAATCCAGCCGAGCGCAATTATCGGCCAGCTGAGTGCCTCGAACAGCAGCAGGAACGCACTGAACTGACCGATGGTCAGGTCCGCGCCGATGCCGAGCACCTGGCGGCCGCCGATGAGCAGGATGACCGAGGTGGTGAGGCCGAACAGGACTTCCATGAGCGGGAAGAGCGGACCGTCGACCCGGACCAGCCGCAGGTTGCGGGAGATGAATTCGTCATTGAGCCGGCCGAACTTGTCAAGCTCACGGTTCTCGATACCGAAGCCCTTGACGACCCGGATGCCACTGAAATTCTCCTGGGCCATGGCGGCGATCTCGGAGAACTGCTGCTGCACCTTCCCGTAGCGGCGGTGCACGACACGCAGAATCAGGAAGAAGGTGAGGGTTGTCAGCGGCACCAGCACCAGCGTGTACAGGCTGAGCTGCGGGCTGATTGAGAACATGCGGGAGAAACTGAAACCAAGCAGGGTGAGCGTGTTCACGCCCTGGAAAATCCCGACCCCCACGAACATCCGTACCGCGTTCAGGTCGGCGGTGAGGCGCGCCATCATGTCGCCCACCCGGTTGTTGTCGTAGTAATTCGCGTCGAGTCTGGTGAAGTGGGTGAACAGGTCGTGGCGCATGTCGAACTGCACGTTCCAGCTGGCACCAAGAATCGTGCGGCGCACCGTGATCAGGATGATTGCCGCCAGGCCGACCGCACCCAGGATACCGAACACGTAGCGCCAGACGTTGTCCATCGTCATGGTGCCGTCAGCCAGGGCGTCGATGGCAGAGCCTGTGATGAGGGGCGCCAGTGTGGCGGCGAATGACGATCCGACAATGAGCAGTACGCTGATGCCGAAGTGCCAGGGATATCTCTTCAGATAAACAAAAATGTCACGGAATACTTGCAATTGCGGGGACGACCTGCCTTCTTGCTGTGGGGAACCGGCTGCCCGCGAAACGCCGCCTGCAGGCATTGAAACGCCCCGGACCAGCCGTGGTCAGGGGTATATCGGCGAACGCCATTATACAGCTCGCCTGAGTTTGCGCAATGCTCCGGACGTCAGCGGGCGCGCTGCGTGTCGCCGTAGGGACTGCCGTTGAGTGTCAGCCGGAAAGTGACCAGCGGTTCGCTCGTATCGAACGTGCCTTCAACCCGTTCGCCGCCGGTCACCTGGAACTGCGCGACCAGCATTTCCTGGCCGCTGAGCGAGGTGGCGTAAACCCGGGCGGTCACTTCAGGAATGCCAGGTTCGATGTACCAGCTGTAGGCAACGCCACGCTCAGCCGGAGTGACCACGTCAACCCCGGGACGGGGCACCGGAATCACCTGCGGATGCACGTTCACGGTGAGTTCCAGCAGGCCGCTGTCCACCCAGCTGCCCGCTGCCGGATTCTGGTCCACAATTCCGGCCGGTACCGAGGTGTCACTTATTTCAGTGACGGACAGAGTGAAGCCGGTCAGCTGCGGCCGGGCCTGCTCGAGGCTGAGGCCGGTCAGGTCAGGCAGCGGCTCCAGGTCCGCATCGCCACGGGCGACATGCAGCGTGATGGCCGCGTCCTGAAGCACGAACTCAACATCCGGCTCCGGCTCCTGGCTCACGACCGTTCCCGGTCGGGCGCTGATGTCATTCGTCTGCACGATGCTCAGCTGCGCTTCCTCCAGGCCGGCGGCAAGTGCCCGCGCCAGGGCTTCTTCCAGTTCCAGGCCGCTCAGGTCCGGCAGGCTGGCCGTCGGTACCCTTTCGCCGGAACTGACGAGCAGGTTCAGGGGGGTGCCTTCGGCCACGGTGCTGCCCGGCTGTTCACTCTGGGCCAGGATGGTGCCGGCCGGCTCGTCGCTGGCAAGCCAGGAGATGCTCACGTCGCTGAACTGACTGGTGGCGGGCTGCCCTTCCACGTCATCCGGCCATTGCCGGCCGGTGAGCGCCGGCACGGTGACGGGCCTGACTTCGCCTACCGGGAAGGCGTAATGCAGCTGGATGGTGCTGCCGCGTTCCAGCTGCTGGCCCGCTTCCGGCACGGTGTTCACGACCGTTCCGGCGGGTTCGGCAGAGGAGGTGGCCTGAGGTTCTGCGCGCAGACCCGCGTCGGCCAGCTGCTGCAGGGCGCTGTTCACGTCCAGTCCCGTGACGTCGGTGACAGTGACACTGCCGGCCTCGCTGCGCTGCAGGAAGGCAGTGACCAGTGTGGCGGCAGCCAGCAGCAGGATCAGGAAGGCAAGCCCGTTGCTCACGACTGACTGCCTGATGCTGGTGCTGCGCCGGCGTGCGGCTGATCCGGCGGGGACGGCGTCTGCCGGCTGGCTGCTGTTTTCCTGCAGCCGGGCGCCCAGCCAGTTGAGGCCGTACAGCTGGACCTTGCGGCCGTTGCGGCGGAAGTCTGCCTGCTCAGGCTCGAAGCCGGCTTCCCGGAGGGCGGCCAGCAGCTCCGCTTCAGGTGAGACGACCCGGCTGCCCTGCGGCGGAAGCCAGGCGACGTAATGCGCTCCGGGCCGGGAGACAACATCAAAAACCGCCGCGACTCCTGCCTTCATCAGGCGGCGGAGTCCGCGGCGGTACTGTTCAAAACTGCGTTCCTGCTCTTCGCTTACCTCAAACCAGACGATCCTGAGCTGGGTTCCGTCCGGAGCGGAAGCTTCAAATACGGACTGACCGGCTCCGCCGGGATGCTCCCGCAGGATTTCGAACTTGCCGTCAAGCAGGGACATTATGCGCTGTTACTGGCCGTCTTCGCTTCCTCAGTCAGCGCCCGGAGTGGGCCTGGGGTCCAAGGGGGTGCCGGAACGGTCGCCTGATTCACGCTTCAGTTTCTCAGTGGCCGTTTCTTCCTGGCTGCGGGGACGGGGGTCAATGTCGGGGCCGGTAGTGACAACCGGTTCGCGCTTCACTGACTCGGCTTCAATCCAGTTGGCGAGTTCGGTGGCGGTAAGGCCCTCGTTCACCTTGTCCATGGCTTCGTGAATGAGCTTGCCGTCGATCGTCTCGCGGTTGAGCAGGGCAGTGGCCACACCCTCGACAGCAACCCAGTTCGCATCGATGATCTGGTGCGTCTTGTCGTAGGCAGTGCTCAGAATCTCATGCACCTGTTCCTCGAGCTGGCGGGCGGTTTCCTCACTGAAGTCCTTGCGGCGGCTGATTTCGCCACCAAGGAACACAGGCTGGTCGTCGCTGCCCCAGGAAATGTACTCGTGCTCACCCATGCCCAGGTCGAAGACCATCTTCTTGGCCAGGTCAGTGGCCTGTTTCAGGTCGTTGGATGCTCCGGAGGAAATTGTGCCGGTCAGGCGTTTCTCGGCAACACGGCCACCAAAGGCAACAATCAGCTGCTGGCGGAAGCGGTCCAGGTTGTAGAGCAGTTCTTCCTTGGCGAGCGGAGCCATGAAGCCGCCGGCGGCGCCGCGCGGCATTATCGTGACCTTGCGGATGCTGCCCAGGTTCGGCTGTGCGGCAAAGGCAACCGCGTGCCCTGATTCGTGGAAGGCCAGAGTCTTGCGCTCTTCCTCGGTCGGGGTCAGGCTGCTGCGGCGCAGACCCAGGGTGATGCGGTCCAGAGCCTCGTTGAAGTCAACCCAGGTGATGACCTGCTTGCTGCTGCGGGCGGCAATCAGGGCGGCCTCGTTGGTCAGGTTCTCAAGATCCGCACCCGAGAACATGGGGGTCGCTCCGGCCAGCCGCTCGAGATCAACATCTTCGGCGATGGGCTTGTTGCGGACATGAACCTTCAGGATGTCGCGGCGTTCGCTCATGGTCGGCAGGCCGATGGTGACCTGACGGTCAAAGCGGCCCGGACGCAGCAGAGCCGGGTCAAGGACATCCGGACGGTTCGTCGCGGCAATCACGATGACGGAGGTGTCCTTCTCGAAGCCGTCCATCTCGGACAGGATCTGGTTCAGTGTCTGTT
>CAZPLV010000135.1:1505-5484 GCA_964587295.1 uncultured bacterium | reverse complement strand
GCCACCTGATTCGTGAGTGGCTCACCGGGCAGCAGCGCAACGCTGTACTCACCCTCACCGCCGCTGGCTGACAGGCCCAGGATGTAGTCACCTGCGGCGAACAGGCGCGGTGGCGACGCAACCGTGCGGCCGTCGGCGCTGGTAATCGAGTACAGCACCTCTGCCGCGATCACGCCGCTGCCGTCCTCCGTGAATTCCACCCTGAAGAAGTCAAGTCTGGTGAGCTGCCCCCGGATTGAATCGAGCTCGAACTGCCAGGGCCTGAGGGAATCCTCCCCGGTCACGGTCCAGCTGAAAGCATCCTGATCCCCGCTGTCAAGCCAGCCGGACAGACAGGCGGCTCCCGCCAGCGGATTTGCTTCGGCCGGCGTGCCATTCGGTTCCTGTTCGACGAGGCAGCCCTGGGCCATGGCAGTGGTGACAAGCAGCAGTCCTGCAGCAAGTACGCAGACACGGTAGGCATTGCGGCAAATCGTGATTACCTCAGTCATGGACACGCTCCTGCACAAGACTACTCCCGGAGCGTGAATCAGGCGTCAAAGCCGCGTCCATAACGAAAGCTGCAGTGTGAGCTGCCCCGGCGCGTGCGGATTCGGCCCGGCTGCTGAGCTACACTCTGATAACGACTCTCTGCTGGAGGACACGGATGAAAATAGGCCTGGTAGGCATAGGTTCGATGGGGCACGCACACGCTTCTGCGTGGCGCGGACTGGGCGCTGATCTGGTGGGCGTGACCGCCCGCAGTGACGACAGCGCCGCTGAATTTGCGGAACAGTTCGGCGTCAGCGCCTACGACACGTTCGAAGAGCTGCTTGAGGTTGTGGACATTGTCGACCTGTGCATTCCCACCGACCTGCACCGGCAGTTCACCGAGCAGGCGGCTGCTGCCGGCAAGCACGTTATCTGCGAGAAGCCCATCGCCCTGACGCTGGAAGACGCACAGGCCATGGAAGCTGCCTGTGAAGGCGCCGGGGTGCGCCTGTTCATTGCCCAGGTGGTCAGGTTTTTCCCGCATTACCGGGCCGCCCGGGATCTGCTCGCAAGCGGTGCGCTCGGCGATCTGGGCACGCTGACCCTCCGGCGGGTGTCGTCAGCCCCAATGGGCGGCAAGTCCTGGTTTGCCGATGAAGCCCGCTCCGGCGGCATGATTTTCGACCTGATGATTCACGACCTGGATTACGCCCGCTGGCTGGGCGGCCCGGTTGAGCGGGTTTACGCCCGTTCGCTCCGCGGCCAGAACCCGGGCGCCGGGCATGATTACGCCCAGGTGACCCTGCGCTTCGCAAGTGGCGCGCTGGCGCTCGTTGAGGGAGGCTGGGTGCTGCCACCCGGTGAGTTCCGGACTGCACTGGACGTGGCTGGCACTGACGGCCTCATCGAATGGAACTCGGACTCCGGTGACTCGGTGCGCGAGTTTCTGCACAAGCCGGAAACGGACGAATTCGCCGGTGTGGGCTTGCCTTCGCTTGCCTTCGCGCGTGACCCGTTTGAAGTGGAACTCGGGCACGCCCTTAACGCAATCCGCAATGATTTGCCGTTTGACGTCAGCGCCCGGGAAGCCACACAGGCACTCGACCTGGCAATCAGCGCCCGCGCCTCACTCAGCAGCGGCGCTCCCGTGGTTCCGGAGCTGAGCGCATGAACAGGACACTTCGTATCGGCCTGGTCAGCTTTGCGCATGTGCACGCCGAAGGTTACGTCATGGCGCTCAAGGCGCTTGAGAACGTTGAACTTGTCGGCTTCACGGATGACGATTCCGGCCGGGCTGAGTTCTTCAGCTCACGGTTCGACCTGAGACACTTTGATGATCTGAGCCGCCTGCTGGCCGAAGGGCTCGACGGCATTATCATCTGCAACGAAACCGCCCGCCACCTTGAGGTGGTCCGGGAAGCCGCCGCAGCCGGAGTGCACGTGCTGTGCGAGAAGCCCATCGAGGTGACCCTGGAGCGGGCCGAAGCAATGCGCGACGCATGCGAGGCCGGCGGCGTGAACTTCATGACGGCCTTCACCATGCGTTTCGATCCGGTCATGCAGCAGCTGCGTGAATCACTGCAGCGTGGCGACTACGGCCGCCTGCTGAGTCTGCAGGGTGTCAACCACGCGGAGAATCCTGCACGGCACCGTGCCTGGTTCGCTGACCGCGAGCTTGCCGGCGGCGGCGCCGTTATGGACCACACCGCCCATGTGGCCGATCTGATGCGCTGGTTCCTGGATGAGGAGCCAGGCGGGGTGTACGCCGAGGTGAGCAATCCGTTCCAGCCGGGCCGCGACATCGATTCGGCCGCACTGGCCACGCTCGACTTCCCGGGCGGTTGCTTCGCCACCATCGATGCATCCTGGAGCCGTCCGGAAACCTACCCGCGCTGGGGACACCTGAAGCTGGAACTCATCACGGAACGCGGCGGCATCTCAATTGATCCGTTTGCCCACAACTTCCCCGTTTGGAGCAAGGGAGCCGACCGCACGCCCTACTGGCACGGCTGGGGCGCCGACTCGGGCCTGAAGCTGGTCGAGGCGTTCCTGGACAGCATCCGCCGGGGCGAACCTGCACAGGTCAGCTGGCAGGACGGTTACGAGTCACTACGGGTGGCGCTGGCTTGCTATGAGGCGTCAGAGACGGGTCAGCGGATCAGGCTCGGCTAGCGGTGCGCGCCGCGCATCAGGCCGCTCACGAGCTGTCTTGAGAAGACGATGTAGAGGATGATGACGGGAACCATCGACAGGGTCAGCGCGGCGAGCACTGCGTTCCAGTCGTTGACGTACTGTCCCAGGAACACCTGGGCACCCAGAATCACGGTTTTCGATTGCTCCGAGGAGGCCAGGACCAGCGGGAACCACAGGTCGTTCCAGACCGGAATCATGTTGAAGACCGCCACCGTGCCGAGCGCTGGCCGGACCAGCGGCAGAATCATCCATAAAACTCGGTACTCGGACGCACCATCTATTCGTGCGGCATCCTTGAGTTCGCCGGGCACGTTGCGCAGGAATACTGACAGGATGAAGACCGCCAGGGGGATGCCGGTAGCCGTGTAAACCAGGATGAGCGCCCACAGCGTGTCGTTCAGACCCAGACTGACCATCAGCTCGATGATGCTGACTGTGCCCAGGCGAATCGGAATCATGATGCCGACGGCCAGGAACAGGCCCATCAGCGTGTTGCCCTTAAAGCGGTATTCGGACAGGGCGAAGGCAGCCATCGCGCTGCACACCAGAATCAGCGCAAGGGAAATCAGGGTGACCGTCAGGCTGTTCCTGAAGTACAGGCCGAAGTTGGCACCATCCAGCACCGTCTGATAGCCAATCAGGTCCCAGGTTTCACTGGTCGGCAGCGCGTAAGGGTCGCGGAAGATGGCGCGCCTGCTCTTGAAGCTGTTGGTGATGACCAGAAAGATGGGGAACAGTGCCGAAGCGGTGAAGACCAGCAGCAGCGCGTGCACGCCGAGAAACCGCAGTTTGCTGGTCACAGAGCCACTCACAGCTCGAACGACTGCACACGCCGTGCAAAGCCGAAGAAGTAGATGAGTACGCCGGTCAGGATGATGAGGAACATCACGCCGGCCACCGTTGCGCCCATTACCGGATCGCCCGTCTGAAGCTGTACGCCGAAGAAGGTCCTGAAGAAGAATGTACCGAGGATGTCGGTCGAGAAGTTCGGGCCCGCAAGTGCACGCTGGGTCGTGTAAATAAGGTCGAAGGCGTTGAAGTTTGCAACGAAGGTCAGTATGCCCACCACGCCGACAGTCGGCAGGATGAGCGGAAACCGTATGCGCCAGAATGTTTGCCAGGCAGTGGCCCCGTCAACGCGAGCGGCCTCATCCAGCTCCTCGGGAATGCCCAGCAGAGCGGCCAGGAACAGCAGCATCGGAATGCCGATGTACTGCCAGACCGACACCAGAGACAGCGTCACCAGCGCGGTTGCCTCAAGGCCAAGCCACGGCTGGTTGAGCGAACCCAGCCCGACCAGGTCGAGAGCGTCGCC
>CAZPLV010000135.1:0-1405 GCA_964587295.1 uncultured bacterium | reverse complement strand
AAAACAATTATGTGAAATGGAAACGGCTTGCGACTGCGCATCGAACCTCTGGTTCACGGGTGGGCCGGCAAGTTCAACTCGCCAGCCCACCCGAATTCAAATCAGACCGTGTGACTCTGTGCTGCTTCCCTCAGCGGTTCTGCTGCGGCTCGTACCAGGACTCAAGGCCCTCCTGCACGGCAGTTGCGGCTTCCAGTGGCGTCTGCGTTCCGTTCAGCACCTGAGCGGTGGCGTTCCACAGGTCATTCTCGTTGTTCGGTGTGCCACGCGAGATGATCTGGTAGGAAGACCGGATGGTTGATTCGCACTCTGTGCGCCAGCTCACGAACTCCTGCGCCAGTTCATCCTCAAGTTCAATCTGGTGATCCGAGAGTGAGAAGAAGCCGGGCAGCGCATTGCTGTATATCTCGGCAAATTCCGCGCTGGTGGTCCACTCCAGGAAAGTCCGGGCGGCTTCCAGGTTAGGGCTGTTGGCGTTCATGCCAATTCCGATGTCCGTGTGGTCACTAATGTAGCAAACGTCCTGACCGGCGGGCGGCGGCGGGGGGAAAGCGCCCATCTCGAAGTCGACCAGCGGCCGCAGGACGCTGATTTCCCATGAACCAGCCGGGAAAATGGCACCCATGCCGAGCGAGAACAGGTTCTGGGCATCCGGGTACGAGGTTGCCTGGTAACCGGCCGGCAGATAAGGAGTCCAGCGGGCGAGCTCCTCGAACGCCCGCAGGAAGCCACCTTCGTCATAGCCGATGGTGCCCTCGATCAGGCCAAGTCGGCCTTCTTCGCCGCGCCAGAAGTTGGGGCCGATGTTCTGGTAGCCCATGGTTGCGGCTTCCCACTGGTCAGTCGTGCCCATGACAATCGGGGTGTAGAAACCATCTTCGGCGATGGCGTCAAGCACCTCGTAGAACTCTTCGTTGGTGGTCGGCACTTCAAGGCCGAGCTCATCAAAGGCATCCTTGTTGTAGATGTGACCGTGGATCACCGATGCCATCGGAACGCAGAAGGTATCCGCGCCGTCATCCGTCACCCAGGCGCTGCGGGCGACATCGCTGAAGGCGTCCAGGCCCTCGAGGTCGTTCAGGTTCGCCAGGTAGCCAGCCTGGTACAGCTCGAGTGAAACGTCAAACGGACGGCAGGTAATCAGATCACCGGCAGATCCCGCCTGGAGTTTCGAGGCAAGGACAGCGTCGTACTCAGTCGGACCGGCTGGGGCAAATATGACCTCGATGTCCGGATGTTCCTCATTGAAAGCCGGAATGATCAGTTCATTCCAGATGGCAAGGTCGTCGTTGCGCCAGCTCTCGATGGTGATCGTCTGCGCCAGGGCAGAGGCACCAAGAACCATCAGCGCGAGCAGAGTGACCAGTTTCCTCATCTCTTCCTCCTCATTTCCGCGATTGCTCGC
>CAZPLV010000134.1:0-5508 GCA_964587295.1 uncultured bacterium | reverse complement strand
AGTTCACGTTCCCGGACCATGGAAGCCAGGCTGGTGTCTCCCAGTACCTGACGGACGGCATCGTCCACACGGCGCCACAGAGGCTCAGCTGCACAGTTGCCGACGTGGTCACAGTTGTCAGTGTCCTCGATGCAGGTGACAGGGGCAAGGCTGCCTTCGAGCAGCTCGACCACCTCAAGTGCGGTGATGTCCTCCGGCGAGCGGGCGATCAGATAACCGCCATGCGCACCGCGGACGGACTCAACGTAGCCGGCCCGGCGCAGGGTCGCAAAAATCTGTTCAAGATACAGGTGACTCAGGCCCTGCCGCCGGGCAATGACCTTCAGGCTGGTCGGGCGGGACCCACCCAGCGCCACCTCGATAAGGGCTCGCATCCCATATTGAGCTTTGGTAGATATCCACATGTTGAAGCGGACCCTCCTGTCCCGGATAAGTTCCGTATGTCGGCAGTATACCCGTCCCGCCCGTCCATTCCCGAAATTGCCTGACAGCCGTGTCAGCCGACCCGCAGGTTTTCGCCCGGGGCGTACAGCACGATGCGGCGTTCCAGCACCTTCACGAACGGCCCGCGCCGCAATCTCAGCTGTACAAACCAGCCACCGTCCGCCCGGAGGTGTGCTGTGGCCAATCCCAGCTCCGGAATGAACCGGCCGAATGCCCGGTAGACCGACAGCTGGACTTCATTCTGCAGATTCAGGTAGCGGCGGTCCGGTACCGGTGCGAGCACTTCGAAGACAAACTCATGCAGCCGGCGACCGCGCAGCGGTGAGCCGCGGTTCAGCTGCATGGTGCTGTAGCGCCGGGATCGCAGTCGGCCCTTCGGCCCGAACCAGAACTCCCGCAGCGAAACACGGGCATGCAGGCCCCGGACTGTCTCATAGGGCAGCAGTTCCAAACGGACTTCAAACATGGTGCCTGAACGTGCGTGCAGCGGGGAAGTCAGCTCCAACCGGCTGAACAGCCGGGCAAACACCAGTGTCCGCAGAGCAGTCAGGCTCGCCCCACCGAAAATCAGCAGGTGCAGAGCCAGCCAGTAGGTCGAAATGCCGGTCATGTCCGACAGCGGAGGCAGATAAAGAGCCGAGCCGGCCACTGCCGTGAAAGTCCACAGCAGGAAGTTCCAGAACGCCGGCATCATCATGAGCTCGGGCCTGCGGGGAATGTCAAGCGGTGGATCCATCTGGTAATGCAGGGCCTGTCCGCAGCGCCCGCACACGGGTACTTCGGCGTTGCTCCAGCCACAGCCGTCGCAGGTCCAGAATTGCGGCATGGCCAACTCTATCAGTGCACCCCTGACGGCGTATCATGCATGTACCGGCACAAGACGTTGCCGCTGGAGGTAACTTAAGCATGAAGGGCGAAAGCAGGACCATCAACGGTGACACCTGGATAATCGTGGACGTGGCTCCGGCTGAACCGCTGGCTGAAATGGTCGCGGCACTCCTCGAGGAGGCTGGACTGGTTGCCCTGGTCAGGGGAACGGGCAGCGGCGATGACGTATTTGCCCACCTGGGCACGCCAGGCATTGGAACTTCCGTTGTACTCGTTCCCGAGGAGCAGTCTGCCGATGCGCTCAGAATCATCAGCGAGACTGTCACGGACTACGAGGGTGAGGAACTCGAGGCCGCGCTGCGCAGTGGCGAGCTGTCCCTGGACGATGTGGACGGAACGGTAGAGGACGAGTCAGACGACGACCTGCCGTGAAGACCACGCAGGCCCGTACTGCCCTGGTCAGCCTGATCGGGGCAGTTCTGATTCTGCTCCTGAAGGGCGCAGCGTTCCTGCTGACCGGTGCCGTATCGCTGCTTTCAGATGCGGCCGAGTCAGTTGTGAACGTACTGGCTGCCGGAGTGCTGCTGCTGGCGCTCAGGATCTCCACCCAACCCGCTGATTACGAGCATCCTTACGGACACCAGAAAGCGGAGCTGCTTTCCAGTGCTTTTGAATCGCTGCTGATTGTTGCTGCCGGTGCAATGATTCTGCTCACCGGCGTCCAGAGGCTCATCACACCCCAGGAACTGACTAACGTGCCCGTCGGCCTGACAGTAGCGGCCATTGCCGGCATCCTGAACCTGGTGCTGGCTCTGTGGCTCAGAGCCCGGGCAGCGGAATATGATTCTGCAGCCCTGCGCGCCAACTCCCGGCACCTGATCACTGACGTCTGGTCGTCGGCCGGAGTCATAGCGGCCGTCGGGCTCGTGGCGCTCACAGGCTGGCTGATACTGGACGGGGTAGTGGCGCTGGTCGTGGCGCTGAACATCCTGCGCGAAGGCTGGCAGCTGATGGCGCGTACGCTGTCGCAACTGCTCGACGAACGCCTGCCCGAGGCAGAGGAGGCGCTCATTCTGCAGGAGCTCGACGACACGGAAGCCATCCTCGGCTATCACCGTCTGCGCTCCCGTCTCAGCGGCAACGCACGCTTCCTGGAAGTTGATGTGTTCCTGCACCCCGACACCACGGTCGAACGTGCCCATCAGATTGTGCGTGCGCTTGAGGACCGGCTGGCAGCCCGGCTCAGCAACCTGATCAGCACCATTCACGTGGAACCGCATGCTCCGGGAGTCCGGGAGGGCTCAACCCAGCCCAGGGACGAATTCTGAATCCCGTCCCCGTTCAGCCTACGGACCGGGCGCCCCGTCCGTCCCAGCCGGCAAACGCCCAGAATCGACCGGGCTTGCGGTCATTCAGGTACTTCACCAGCGGTTCGCGCAGAGGTGCGATGGGAATGATCTGCTTCACTTCCTCGGCGGGGAAGAAGCGGGCTTCCACAATGAAGCCATCCGGGTCACGCGGGTTCAGCAGTCCGTCGTACTCGGCCAGGAAAGCAAACGAGACAGCCCGGTCATTGCGGCGGACATCCTCGACATGAACCGCATAGGCCAGATGATCGATGGCCGTTACCTTGAGGCCGGTTTCCTCGGCCACCTCACGGCTCAGGGCGTCAAGAGTAGACTCACCCTTCTCGACCACTCCTCCCGGAAGCGTGTAGCGCACGTTTCCGAAGCCTTGCCAGTCGTTGCCTACAAGCAGTACCCGACCCTGAGAGTCAAGCAGTATGGCTGCGGCAACGACAAACTCACGCCGGCTCACCGGTCCGGCTTCCTGCAGCGTTCAGGTTCTCCAGCTGTTCGGCCTGTGCCAGCGCCCCGGTCAGTTCCGCCAGGTCGCCCTGCAGAAGCTGGCTCAGGTTTCTGGTCGTATAGCCGATGCGGTGGTCGGTCACCCGTGACTGCGGAAAATTGTAGGTGCGGATCTTCTCGGACCGTTCACCGGTGCCGATCTGAACCAGGCGGTCCACACGCTGCTGTGCGGCTGCCTTTTCCCGTTCCCGGTCCAGCAGTCTGGAGCGCAGCACAGTCAGTGCCTTTTCCTTGTTCTTGATCTGTGATTTGCCGTCCTGGCAGGTGACGATCAGCTCATCATCCGTTCCCGGCATGTAGGTGATGCGTACGGCAGAGTCGGTCGTGTTGACAGACTGGCCGCCAGGACCGGAGGACCTGAACACATCAACGCGATAGTCACTCGGCGATAGGTTGACATCAACATCATCAGCCTCAGGCAATACCGCCACCGTGACAGTGCTGGTATGGATCCGCCCCTGACTCTCGGTTTCCGGAACGCGCTGCACACGGTGCACGCCCGATTCGTACTTGAAATGGCTGTAGGCACCCTCGCCCCGGATCTCGAACGAGACCCGGCCCAGGCCGCCCACTTCAGTGGGATGGGAGTCCAGCACGTCAGTGCGGTAAGAAAGCGAAGCCGCGTAGCGGAAGTACATGTCCAGCAACTCACTGGCGAACAGTGATGCCTCATCGCCGCCCGCTGCAGCGCGGATTTCGATGATGACATTCTTGGAATCGAACGGATCGCTGGGCAGCAGCAGCTCCTGCCGCTTCCGCTCCAGTTCCTGTTCGCGTTCCCTGAGTTGCCGGAGCTCCTCCCTGGCGACTTCAGCGAGTTCCGCATCATCAAGGAGCTGTTCAGCGTCCCCGATTTCAGTCCGGACTCCGCTGAGTTCAGTGCTGACGGCCACCAGGGGCCTCAATTCGCTGTAACGCCGCATTACGGACCTGTAACGCTGCTGGTCACCCAGCACTTCCGGATCCGCAAGTTGGCTTTCCAGCTCACTGAACTCTTCGGTAAGGTTCTTGAGCTCGTCGGTCATTGCCGTAAGTTTATCGTGACGGCATGAGTGGGACCGTAGGCCTCAGCGGGCGGGCAGCGCGGAGAAGCGGCCTCCCACCCCCGATGAATAGATGAGACCGGCCGGCTGGGCGAGGTGGGCATCCGCAGCTGAGTAACGGTAAGTGCCGGCCGCCAGTTCACTGGTCCCGCTGCCGACCAGACCGTCATACAGTGCCGAACGGACCTGCGGGCTGCTGAGCTGCAGGCTGGCGCCATATACGAGCGCCTGCTCGAAGGCCTGCTGGGACAACTGCAGGGCGTCGTAAAGCAGAGCTCCGTCAAGCGATGATGCGCTGCCGCTAAGGGCAGCTCCGGAGGCAACGCGCCAGGCACTCACGGCAGCCTGGTTGCCGCTGCCTGTGGGCAGTCCGCCCGTGACAACTGCCGGTGGCACCACGAATTCAAGCGGACCGATGCCGGCCTGTGCCGCCAATGCGCCTGCCTGCAGGTAGTCAAGCAGGATGGGCCCGGTCCAGCCGCGGGCCCGCAGGGAGCGCACCGCCTCACGCGAGTCAGCTTCGTCAGCCCAGACAACGATTGCTTCAGCCTGACTTGTCGCCACCAGCAGTGCTTCGGGTGTCAGGGGAGCCGTGCCGCTCGCAAACGTCACTACCCGCATCACCGGCATTCCCGCCTCGATGGCGCCGGCCCGGAATGCGTATTCGACCGCCTCCGCGTCCGGTCCGGCGGCAGCAAGCAGGCTCAGGTCACCCTGATGCCGCCGTGCGCCCAGCGCCAGTGCCCGCATGCGGCTCAGCGGGGACGGCTGCAGTGACTTGAGCATCGAATTGCCCGGCAGCTCCGGCGCAGTGGCCAGGCTCAGCGTAAGCAGCTGCAACTCGTCGGCAACCGGCTGCAGCGCCCGTGCAGTGGCGTCATCCGTGCAGCAGATCAGAATGTGGATGTCCTCGGACTGCAGCAGCTGCCGCGCCGTTGCCGCCGCCGTGGCCGGACTCCCGCCATCGTCGACGCTGAATATCTCAACGTTGCGCATGACCGGGCTCGGATGCAGCCTTATGCTGCGCTCAACCCCGCTGATCACCTGCTGCCACTCCGTCCCGGAACTGCCACTGAACGGAAGTACAACGCCTATACGCAACTCCTGGGCGGTGGCGGTGAAGGTCAGGGCGAACAGCAGCAGTGTGAGCAGGCGTTTCATGCCGTCCATTGTTGAACGCAGGTGGCTGAGCCGCATGAGTCCAGGCCGTCATGCCTGCGGTTGCCGTGCCCGCGGCCGGGACGCTACAATAGCGAACGCGTGGCTGCATGCACCGGTAGCTCAGCTGGACAGAGCAGGGGACTCCTAAGCCCAAGGCCGTAGGT
>CAZPLV010000133.1:0-5511 GCA_964587295.1 uncultured bacterium | reverse complement strand
TTGCCGGTCAGTCCCACGTTGAGCATGGCCTCAACGCTAGCAGTTTGCCGCCGGATTTGCCGCTGGCCGCGTGATATCGTTCGCTTCATGTCGAAGAGCAAGGGGCTGACCGCCCAATCCGAAGATTTCAGCGCCTGGTACAACGAGATTGTCTACCGCGCGGACCTGGCTGACCTGTCACCCGTCCGCGGCAGCATGGTCATCAAACCGTACGGCTACGCGCTGTGGGAAAACATCCAGGCCAACCTGGACCGAATGTTCAAGGAAACCGGCCATGTCAACCTGTACTTCCCGCTGCTCATCCCGATGAGCTTCTTCGAACGCGAAGCCCAGCACGTGGAAGGCTTCAGCCCTGAACTCGCGGTCGTCACCCACGCCGGCGGCAAGCAACTCGAAGAGCCGCTGGCCATCCGCCCGACCAGCGAAACCATCATCGGCGAGATGTACTCGAAGTGGATCCAGAGTTACCGTGATCTGCCGCTGCTGTACAACCAGTGGGCCAACGTGCTGCGCTGGGAGATGCGCACCAGGCCGTTCCTGCGCACCACTGAATTTCTGTGGCAGGAAGGGCACACCGCCCACGCCGACGCAGATGAAGCCATGGAAGAGACGATGCGCATGCTCGGGGTGTACAGCGACTTTGCCGAGAACTTCGCTGCACTGCCCGTGATCAAGGGTGAGAAAACCGAAGGCGAACGTTTCGCCGGCGCCCTCAACACCTTCACCATCGAAGCGATGATGCGTGACGGCAAGGCGCTTCAATCAGGCACCAGCCATTACATGGGCCAGAATTTTGCGAAGGCGTTCGACATCACCTTCAACGACGTGAACAACGAGCAGTCGTTCGTGCACACCACGTCCTGGGGTATGTCGACCCGCATAATCGGCGCCATCATCATGAGCCATGGCGACGATAAGGGCCTGATTCTGCCGCCGCGCATCGCCCCGCACCAGCTGGTGATTGTTCCGATCACCCGCAGCAAGGATCCGGAAGCCAACGAAGGTGTACTGAACCGCGTGCGCGAACTGGCTGCCGAACTTCAGGCTGCCGGTGTGCGCGTGAAGCTCGACGACCGTGAAGGCATGAGCCCGGGCTGGAAGTTCAACGAGTGGGAGCAGAAGGGCGTGCCCCTGCGCCTGGAAATCGGCCCGCGCGACCTTGAGAATGGCGTGGCTCTGCTGGCCGACAGGCTCGGCTCCGGCAAGGAAGAGTTGCCGCTCGATACCGTCGCTTCAGTCATTCCCGGCCGCCTGGAGCAGTTCCAGCAGGCCCTGTTTGACCGCGCGCTCAGCTTCCGCGAAGAAAACACTTTCCATGCTTCGACGATGGACGAACTGAAGGAAAAGATCGAACACGGCTTCGTGTACGCCACCCACTGCGGCGACCCGGAAAGCGAAAAAGAAATCCAGGAGCTGACGAAGGCGACCATCCGCTGCATTCCACTCGATGGTCCCAGCGCCGAAGGCACCGTTTGCGTCCACACCGGCAAGCCAAGCGGCTACGCCCGGAAGGTGATTTTCGCTAAGGCTTACTGAACCGCTTCTGGGCAATTGCTGAGTCTGCATGCGCAATAGCCCAGCCGGACTGTGCCACCGGCGCACGTTCCGGCATAATGACTGCATGTACAATGCATGCATGCCGGTTGCCCTGCAGATCCGCAATGTGCCGGAATCCGTTCGCGACTTACTGGCGGAACAGGCTGAACGTGAAGGCAAGTCAGTGCAGGTCTTTCTGCTGGAGTTGCTGACCCGCGAGGCGGGCATGCTCAGGAACGCCGAGGCTTTTGAGCGTACCGCCAAACTAAGAATCAGCATTCCCAGGCACCTGGCACCCGAACTTATCATCCGGGAGGGACGCGAAGGTGGCTTCGAAATCGACCGATCTGAACCAGGATAGTGATTACCGTCGATGCCAGCGCGTGGGTCCGCGCTCTGGTGGACCAGGCGGAGCATGGCGCAGCAGCGCGGTCAATACTGGCAGCCAATCCACGCTGGTTTGCGCCGGCCCATACGCCACTCGAGGCGCTCAGAACCCTGCGCCGCTATGAAGCAGCCGAAGTTCTGGATGGCGAAACTACAGAGCAACTGACGCGCGAAATCATCCATGCGAGTGTGCGGTACTTCGGGCCGGACCGCTGGATTCTTCGGGCGAGCTGGCTATTGCGACACAACGTGAGCAGCTACGACGCTCCATATGTCGTCATTGCCCAGGCATTCGACATTCCGTTGGTGACTTTTGACACCAGACTCGCAGTCGCAGCCGACAAACTCGGTGTGCAAGTAATTTTCCCCGGCGCGTAGGGCCTTCTGGGTTTCCGCAACCCTCAGGCGTTATCTGATTGACGGCGGATTAACGCCTGGTTTCGTAACATATTGCGCAAATGAGAAATGGATTACGCGCAATGACGAAACTATCCCGAATTCTGTTCTCACTCGGCCTGGTCGCTCTGCTCGCTGCCTGTGGAAACTCCGCTCCAGACGGTAATGGATCCCCTGCCAACCCCCTCAGCATCGGAATCAGTGCAACTCCCGAAACGGTAGAGGCCGGCGGCAGCGTCAATCTCTCAGCGACTATCGGTGGCGACGGAGCCGGCAACAGCACCGTCACCTGGGCCGCGGATGACAATGCTGGCAGTTTTTCGTCGGACACTGGCGTGAACGTCAGCTGGACCAGCCCGGCAAAAGCCGGAACGTACACCATCACAGCAACCGTGAGCGCCAACGGCACCAGCAAGTCGGCCGGGGTTGCGATTGAAGTGACTGCCGCAGCCAGCGAACCCGGCGAACCGACGGGACCGGGCGCAGATCCGCTTTCGGTTGAGTTGACCGGAGCAGCACAATCCACCGTCTTCGGCGCGACTGTCGTCCTCACTGCTGAAGTGACCGGCGACGGAGCGGACGACGCCGAACTCAACTGGCAGGTCGACCGCGGCGCACTTGCGGTGAATCCGGCCGGACGACAGGCGACCTTCACGCCACCCGCCGTTGAAGACACATTCACCATCGGTGTTGAAGTTGTTGACGGCACTGCCAGGGACAGCTTCGATGTTGAAGTGACACTCTGCAACGATGGCTCTGCAACAGACCCGCGCAACCCCTGCACTATCAGCAACGTGGTGCAACTGCAGGCACTCGCGGATTACAGAAACGGCCACTTCGCACTCGCCGGGGATATTGATGCAGCAGTAACTTCGGGCTGGGACGAAAACGCCGGTTTCAGCCCGATCGGTGATGAGGACAATCCCTTCAGCGGCAGCTTCAACGGCAACAACCACGCAATCAGCAACCTGTTCATCAACCGGCCTGACTCAGCCCGGGTCGGCCTGTTCGGTGTCCTGTCCGCCGGAAGTGAGGTATCAGACCTCAACCTGGTTGATGTTGCCATAAGCGGCAGCGATACCAACGCAACTGACAGATACACGGGAGCCCTCGCAGGCGAGCATCGCGGGTTCATGGCAAACGTCACGGCATCCGGAACCGTCGCCAGCTCGACTGTTACGGGTGGGCTGGTGGGCTGGAGTAACGGAGGGTCCATCGAGGATTCGGTCAATAACAGCTCCGTCACCGGCGGTCGCTCAGTCGGTGGAATCGCCGGCCAGACATCGCATGCGGAGGTCAGCAATTCCGAGAACACCGGTCCCATCACCGGCACACACGAGAATACCGGTGGATTGATCGGACACAACGGTACGGGAAGCACAATTAACAACGGGCTTAACCATGGTGCAGTCCAGGGGACCTCCCAGGTCGGTGGACTGATCGGACACAACGGTACGCGAGGCACAATTAACAACGGGCTTAACCATGGTGCAGTCCAGGGGACCTCCCAGGTCGGTGGTCTGGTAGGCCTCAATCATGGAACAGTTGCAGATTCCTCCAGCCTGGCCCCGGTGACAGCCACCGGCTCCAACAGTGGCGGACTGGTCGGAAGCAATGGTGACCGGGACGGTGCCGGTACAATCACGCGTTCCCACGCTGCCAGCCCGCTCGTCTCCAATGTCATCAGTTCCGGTACCGGCACCAGCAACAACGGAGGCCTGGCGGGAATCAACTTCGGCACCATCAGCGACAGTCACAGCGCGAGCACCGTGGAGTCCACAGCACCCAACACCGGTGGGCTGGTCGGCTATAACCAGGGAGGCGCACTGATTGAGCGGTCGTACACCACGTCAATCGTGGATGTGTCCGGCACACACAGCGTCGGTGGTCTGGTCGGAATCAACTGGGGGAGCATCACGCAGTCCTACAGTCTGGCCAACAGAGCGGAAGCATCCCATAACCGGGCTGGCGGACTGGTCGGCTACAACCAGGCAAGCGCGCTCCATACCGGCAGTGTCACGGAGTCCTACAGCATGACAGCAGTCAGCGCGCCCACAAATCCCGGTGGACTCATAGGCGAAAACAATTATGCTCCAACAGGTGGCGGGTCACCGGCAGTGGTTGAGACTTCCCTGTGGGACATGCAGATTTCCGGCCATGATGTTTCAGGAGGCGGAGTCGGTGTTCCTGGAACCGTGTTGATGCTGCAGGAAGTCACGTTCACGGACCTGGGTGCAGGCTGGGACTTCTCCCATGACTGGCAGATAGAGGAAGGCCGTGGCCCACCCGATCTGAGGTCGAATCCGCGCCAGCTTCCATAAGCACTGGCGTCGTCGGCAAAAAGCAGCTGACGACGCCAGCCCGCTTCAGTCCCGCTGAGACTCCTTCTTCCGCAGCTGCTTCTTCGCAAACCGCTGCATCTTGGCAATCTCGTCCCGGTGCTCGGTCATGAATTCCTTGCGCTCATTGGGCTTCAGCCGGTCCAGGTAGAGGATGCCTTCCAGGTGGTCCTGCTCATGCTGTAGCGCCTGGGCCAGATAATCATCACCGCTGACCTCGTGGTACTCACCATCCAGATCCTGGTAACGGACCCGGACAGTCATCGCCCGGTTGATGCCATCGAAGCGCAGGCCGGGAATGCTGAGGCAGCCCTCAAGGGTCTGCTGCTCACCGATACGCTCCACGATCTCAGGGTTCACCAGTGCAAGACGGCCGACCTTTTCGCGTTCGCCTTCCTCATCCGGTTCGCCGTACAGGTTCACGACAAACACCCGTCTGAGCTCCCCGATCTGCGGCGCGGCCAGGCCGGCGCCGTAAGCGTCGTCCATCGTCTCGAACATGTCCTCGACGAGCTCTTTCAGCTCTTCATCAAACTCGGTGACCGGCAACGCCTTCTTGCGCAGCACCGGATCGCCGTAAAGTTTTATTTCCCGTATCATCCCAGCCATCTCCCGCTCTTCACTGCGCGCAATTATCGCATCTTGGGCGGCTTTCACTGTGATCCTGCGGCACTCCCGACCCTGCGGATCAGTGGACCGGGCTCTCCTAACCAAAAAGCATGAGGACGACCCGGGCGAAGTTCATTAAGGTAATGACACCAACCGGAGGTCATACAGTGAACACCGCCAGCCCGGCCGCTGAAGTCAGCAACCTGCACAAAAGCTACCGCAAGAACGGCTCTTCCGAACCGTT
>CAZPLV010000132.1:0-5522 GCA_964587295.1 uncultured bacterium | reverse complement strand
GTCTGGTGACAGCGCGCGCCGTAGGTGCAGACCACCCGGCGGGCACTCTGCAGAATCGAGGCGTCCACAGGGTTGCGGAGGACGAGTACCACCGGGTTGGTACCGGCCAGTTGCAGTCGGTTGATCAGCTCTTCCTGGCGGGCGTCGCCGCCGGCACCTTCAGTGGCAATGACGACTTCCCCTGCCTCAAGCGCCGCAACCTGCGCCGCCAGGTCCTCAGCTGAATCACCTGTGCGGGCTTCAATTTCACTCAGCCCGGTCTGGCGCTCTCTGAGCTGACCGGCCAGTCGGAGTCCGGCTGCCGCCGTGCTGTCAGCAACGGTGGCGGCGCCACGCCGGAAGGTCAGCAGGCACAGGGGCTGTCCTTCAGCCAGCTGCAGGCGCGGATCGCCGCGCACGGTCGTAACCGATCTGTCTGCCATCAGCTGCGCAGACTTCCGGTGGTCCGCCGAACCAACCAGTTCCATTGGACCCGGTTCCTTTGCCAGCCCAAGGCGCGCGACCCGGATGCGTTCCGCGGTTGCAGGCGGGGTCACCTCAGCCAGCACCGCAACCAGCGACTCCTGATCCGGCAGATGACCGAGCAGCACCAGGTCAGCGCCGGCATGCACCGCCTCGCTGACGGCCTCCTCAGCCGGCAGGTGCCGCACCGCCTGCATGTCCATTGCGTCCGTGACCACCAGTCCCCCGAAGCCTAGTTCAGACCTGAGCAGGTCAGTCAGTATGTTTCTGGAGAGCGTTGCAGGCCTGTCATCCAGCCCGGGATAACTGACGTGTGCGGTCATCATGGCGCTGATGCCGGCGGCAATCGCAGCCCTGAACGGCAGCAGGTCACCCTCGAGGCCGGTGCGGCCTCCGCCGATGGCCGGTGCTGCCAGGTGAGAGTCCAGCCCTGTGCGTCCGTGGCCCGGGAAGTGCTTCGCTGTGGCCAGTACCCCATTGGTCTGCAGTCCCTGCAGAAGTGCGGTACCGAGGCGCGCCACGAGTTCCGGCTCGTCACTGAAGGCCCTGAGTCCGACCACATGGCTGCCCAGGTCGCCGATTACGTCCAGTACGGGAGCGAAGTTCATGTTGCAGCCCAGCGCTGTGAGCTCCCGGGCAAGGACCCGCCCTGCCTCGCGTGCGAGCTCCGGGTCACGGCTCGCGCCGAGGGCCATGTTTCCCGGCAGCTCTGTTGCTCCCAGTCCGACTGCCATGAGCTGGCCGCCCTCCTGGTCGATGCCGATGATTGGCGGCGGGTGGCTGCCAGCGGCTGCCGCGGCGCGGAGGCTGTCGGTCAGCGCGCGGAGTTCTGCAAGACTCGTGAAGTTGTAGTTGAACAGGCATACTGCCGGAATCAGTCCGCTCCGCAATCCTGCCAGCACCCAGTCAGGTGCGACAGGACCACGAAAGCTCACCATGGCGCTTGAAGTCGGGGGCAATCTGCTCATCCTTTCGATCCGGTCATGGAAATTCCCTCGATGAAATAGCGTTGCGTGAGCAGGAAGACAACCAGTACCGGTATTACGAACATCACGCTTGCGGCCATGACGTCCTGCCACGGAATCGGTGATTCCTGCAGTCCGTTGATCTGTGCCACGTAAATGGGCATGGTGAACAGCTCGGCGCGCTGCAGGTACAGAAGCGGCTGCACCAGATTGTTCCACTGGCCCACGAACAGCAGCACCGTCACCGTGGCCACCGCCGGCGTGGACAGCGGCAGGACCACGTACCAGTACACCTGCAGGGGATTGGCCCCATCAATCGACGCGGCTTCATCCAGCTCCCTCGGGAGCGTCGCCATGAACTGGCGCAGCAGGAAGATGAGTGCCGCACCGCCCGCAAAGAAGCCGGGCAGCGTTATCGGATTGAAGGTTCTGAGCCAGCCGAGTTCATAGAACAGTACGTACTGCGGCACCAGTGTCGCCTGGGCCGGCAGCATCAGCGTGCCGAGCATGATGGCGAAAACGATGTTGCGGCCCGGCCACTCCAGGCGGCTGAAGGCAAAAGCAACTATCGAAATGCTGGCAATGGTTCCGAACAGGACCATGCCCACCGTATATATGGAGTTGCCGTAGGCGCGCCAGAAGCTCGGCTTGGCCATCAGTTTTGAGTAGTTGTCCCACTGCGGATCCTCCGGCAGCAGGGACAGCTGCGGCTGCTGCACCTCTTCGATGGTCTTGAGTGACGTTCCGGCCATCCAGCCCACGGGGAACAGGAAAAACAGCGAACTGCCGATGAGGATGATGTACAGAACGGTTGGGTGCAGCCAGCGCCTAATCATAGTGAACCCATCTGCTGAAACGGAACTGGAGCGCGGTGAGGAGCAGGATGATCACGGCAAGGATCCAGCTTGCGGAGGCACCCTGGCCGATCTCGAGTTGCCTGAATGTCCTGACGAACAGGAAGTACGCCGCTGAGGCGAGGCTGTTTTCGGTCTGGGTATTCTGGATGATGTACACCGCTTCAAAAGTCTGGAGCGCAGCTATCAGGCCGATGACGATGTTGTAGAACATCGCCGGCGAGATGAGCGGCAGCGTGATGCGCCTGAACTTCTGCCAGCGGGTGGCGCCGTCAACATCGGCTGCCTCGTAGTAACTGCGCGGCACACCTTTGAGGGCAGCGAGGAAAATGAGCATGCCGGCCCCGCTGCTCCACATGGTGATCAGGATCAGTGACGGTTTGGACCAGAGTTCGCTGCTCAGCCACAGCGGAACCCGGTGGGCGTCAGGGAACTGGGCAGTGACCTGCCGGAACAGGGCGAAGTGGTGATTGGCGCTGCCGGCGGCTGCTGCCGCTTCGTCGAACGCCGCAAAGAAGCGGATTCCGTCCAGCAGCGAGCCGATGGCGAGCAGTGAGAACAGGCCAATTCCCGCACCCAGTACCCAGTTGAGCGCGCTCCTCGAAGGTCGCGCCCAGGTGGCCCAGGCGCTGAACAGGCCCACCAGCAGCACCAGCCACAGTCCGGAGATGGCATGCTCCTGGTAACCCGAGCGCAGGTAGTCGTAACTTCCGGCGTCAAGGAAACTCGTCTGCAGCGTCAGCAGGCGGAACAGCGTGGTGAGCTTTTCGGCCTGAAAGAACCCGGGGATGAGCGACTCACCTGTAATGAGCCTTGCCAGCAGGGTCACTGCCAGGAAGGCGCCGAGGATTTCGGTGGCGGTGCGGCCGATGCTGCGCCGTCCTCCGGCATCGCTAAACAGGAGTGCGCTCAGCAGTCCGATTCCCAGCAGCGCCGGCAGGACGTAAACCAGCGGACCGGTCGCGTCACCCCTGGTGACACCGATGAAAAAGGCGTTGAAGCTCTCAACTGAATATATGAACGTGCGGTAGAGCCAGTCGAAGGGCGCGAACGCGTCAGCCAGGCTGCGGAGGCTCAGGTTGACGAAGCCTCCGTTGCTGGCAAGCATGTAGCGCCAGGCGAGCAGGATTGCCGGGCCGCCGGCAAGGATGACGGGTACGTAAAATATGAGCCTGAACAGGCCGATGCCGCGCAGGGCGGTGGCAACCAGCATGGCCATCAGCAGTGAAGTGATGATTTGCAGCGGCACACCCACAATTGCGTAATAAAAGGAGTTGTACATCGCCTGCATGAAGCGGCGGCCGTGAGCGCCGATGCCGCCGAGCAGGGTGCTGTAATTGTCCAGACCGATCCAGGTGATCGGGTTGCCCAGCCGATAATCAGTGAAGCTGTACCAGAGTGAAACCAGGGCCGGGCCCAGCACAAAGATGATGAAGCCGAGCAGCCAGGGCGCCGACAGTGTGTAGCCCCAGAAGGCGCGCCGCTGGGTCATCAGACTGCCGCCCCGTACTCTCATAACCGAACGGGCAATCAGCCCGGTCACGGTGCTGCCCACGATTATGAACGCGACGGTCAGCAGTGACCAGTAGAAGTTGTCGAGTCTGGCTGCGGTTGCCGGATCCATGGTTCGGGAAGACAATCCGAAATGCCGCCCGGCTGCAGATTCTGTTCCGTCTGCAGCCGGAGGGCGCCCGGTTGCCTAGAGGTGGCCGCCGTCTTCAAGAATCATGTCGTACTCTTCCTTGAGGAACATCATGGTGTCCTCGAGGCTCTGCTGGTCGGACAGGTACATGCTCACCTGCTCGACAAGGAGCGGCCGCAGTTCAGCGCTGGCACGGATGTCGCTGAAGGCACGGCCGTTATCAACCGCGATGTCCAGCATGGCGTCCCAGACCGGATTGGCGCGCAGGTTTTCCCAGGCGTCCTGGCGAACGGGCGTGTAGCCGGCCACTTCGCTCAGGGCAACCGCGTTCTCCTGGCTGGAGATGAACTTCAGGAACTCCGCAGCCAGTTCAGGATCCTGGGCGTAACGCGGCACTGACAGCCAGTCGGTGAACACCTGGATCAACGGCTCACCGTTCTCGCCGGCCGGATAGGGGGCAATGGTGATGTTCTCCCACAGCGGATCGCTGGTCGGAGGCATGTTCCACATCGGGAATATACCGCTGGCCACGACGTTTGAGGCGATGGGCCAGCCTTCGATGGGCGGCAGGCCGGCAGTCAGTTCTGTCGGCAGCACGGCGCGGCGGCGCTCGTACATGAAGCGTAGCGCTTCGGCAGTTTCATCGCTGTCAAAGGCGCTCGAGCCGTCCTCATGATAGAGCTCACCACCTGCACTCCAGATGTAGCCAATGAACTCCTGGGCATCAAACAGGCCCGCACCGATGTCCATGAAGCCCATCTTGGTCATGGCACCGTCGACCACTTCGGAGTTGGCGTCAACGAACGCGACCGCATCCGCGAACGTCAGGGGCGGTACGGCTGAGGCGTCCGCTGCGATGTCGTGGCGGTAGAAGATCGGCCGCGGGCTCATGAGCAGCGGCAGTCCGCGGAAATGGCCATCAAACCTGGCAACGTCCAGCGAAGCCGGCAGGAAGGCAGGCAGTTCATCCCAGTCGGCCAGATACTCATCGAGGTCGGCAAGCAACGGACCGAACTCGGCCGCGTACTCCGAGCCCAGATAGATGACGTCGGGTCCGCTGCCGGTTGTGATCCAGCCGGCAACGGCAGCATCGAAGTCGCCCCAGCCGCCGGTGAGGATTTCCAGGGAGACATCCGGATGGAGCTCCTGGAAGCGCGGGAAGGCGTCATTCTGGAACCAGTCCAGCGAAGCTTCGGACAGGTCGGTGATGTAGATTTCGAGGGTGCGTTGCGCCAGCGCCATGCCTGACATGATCGTGGCGCCTGCAAGTGCGGCAGCTAACAGTTTCTGTTTCAAGTGATTCAACCTCCGGGGTCAAGAAGTCTGTTTCCCTGAACTGCAGATCGGACTGTCCTCCTCATCCGCGTTAGTAAATACGCTTTACTTACTATTGTGAAAACAGGGTAGTCGGGTGGGCGGCTGGTTGTCAAGGGCGGTGGTGGGGGTTTTGCGGGGGTTAGGGGCCGGGGCCCCGTTGGGCCCGGGCTATGAGGCGGGGGGGTACGCGGGCCATTACCCGGGGGGGGGGGGTTTTCTGGGGGGGGGGGGGAAGTGACGAGTGGGAAGTGATCAGTGTGCTTCGATGGCGGCGTCGATGGC
>CAZPLV010000131.1:0-5579 GCA_964587295.1 uncultured bacterium | reverse complement strand
GCTGACGCCCTGCTCGACGGTTTCTTCGGTGACAAGAAGTCATGAGCACAATTAACTTCTCTGCCCGCGAAATCAACTTCAAAATCGTCTACTACGGTCCCGGCCTGAGTGGCAAGACGACCAACCTCAAACAGATATACGACCAGGTACCAGGCGATTCAAAGGGTGAGATGGTCAGCCTGGCGACCGAGGATGAGCGGACGCTCTTTTTTGACTTCCTGCCGCTTGACCTGGGCAAGGTGAACGGCTTCACAACCCGCTTCCACCTCTATACGGTCCCTGGCCAGGTGTTCTACAACACCAGCCGCAAAATCATCCTGCGCGGGGTTGACGGCATCGTGTTCGTGGCTGACTCGGCGCCGAACCGGCTGCGTGCCAACGCGGAGTCCCTGCGCAACCTTCGGGAAAACCTTGCGGAGAACAACCTCAGGCTCAATGAGATTCCTCATGTGATTCAGATCAACAAGCGGGACCTTCCGGACGCGGTACCGACCGACATGGTGCGGATGGTCCTGGATCCGACCGGAACCGTCCCGGTGTTCGAGGCAGTCGCTTCCCGCTTCGAAGGTGTGTTCGAACCACTCCGCGCGGTGTCTGCGCTGGTACTTGAAAAGCTGGCCCAGAAGACCTGAGCGGGGGCAGAAGCGCCTGGGACTGCGTGCTAACTTGGGGACATGAAACGCTCCCCGCTGCACGATGTACACGTCAGCCTGAAGGCCCGGCTCGTCGACTTTGCCGGCTATGAAATGCCAATCCAGTACCGGACCGGCATCAACGAGGAACACAACGCTGTCCGGAACGCATGCGGCATCTTTGATGTCAGCCACATGGGTCAGCTTCGCGTGACCGGTGAGGACTCAGTCGGGTTTCTTCGCTTTGCCGCGCTGAATGATGTGGGCCGGCTCAAGGTTGGTCGCGCCCACTATTCAATGCTTCCCAATGACGAAGGCGGCATAGTTGATGACATATATGTGAACCGGGACGGTGAGCATGACTTCCTGCTCGTCCCCAATGCCGCAAACACGGGAGCTGTACTGGCGCATCTGAGGCAGCTTGCGGTCGGTTACCCGGATGTCAGCATCAGCGATGAGACAGACCTCTGGGCAGTAATGGCCGTTCAGGGACCCGAAGCCATTGGATTGATCGAACGGCTGGCCGGGGAGGATCTCAGTACCGTACGCAAGAATGCGTCTGAAAGGACGACAATCGGTGGGCACCAGGTAAGCCTGACCAGGACCGGCTATACGGGTGAGGACGGTTTTGAGGTCTATTGCGCTCCGGATGTTGCAACTGCCATCTGGGAGCTGATCACCGCTGCCGGCGCAGTGCCGTGTGGTCTCGGAGCGCGCGACACCCTCCGCCTCGAGGCGGGCTTCCCTCTTTACGGCAACGATATCGACGGGACAACCAACCCGCTGTGCACCTCCATGGCCTGGCTGGTGAAAGACAAGGACTTCCATGGGCGTGACCGGCTGTGGGGCGCTGACTGCCCAAGACGCCTGGTGGGACTGGAACTGAGGGAGCGCGGGATTCCCCGCTCCGGTTACAGCATTCTGTCGGAAGGCAGCAAAGTCGGCGTTATAACATCCGGCACAATCTCACCCTTTACGCGCAAGGCCATCGCGCTTGGCTGGGTTGATTCAGCATTCACGGAATCAGGCACTGAAGTGGCCGTGGAAATCCGTGGCCAGCCGGTAATTGCCGTCATTACGGAACCTCCGTTCTTCAGCAAACAGGTAGACTGACTGAGACCGGCCGGCTGCTCGTGCAGCCGGTCACTTTTCCGCTGCAAGGGAGTATTGACACATGGACCTGCCCGAAAACCTCAAGTACCTGAAAAGCCATGAATGGGTCCGCAAGGACAGCGATACATACGTGGTCGGCATCACCGACTTTGCGCAGGATCAGCTGGGTGACGTGGTATTCGTCGAGCTGCCTGCTGCCGGCGACAGGGTCACTGCCGGTCAGGGAGTTGCGGTAATCGAATCGGTCAAAACGGCCAGCGACATTTATGCCCCGTTTGATGGCGAGATCACTGAAGTCAACGATGACCTTGACATGTCACCTGATCTGCTGAACAGCGCGCCATACACAGATGGCTGGATGTTCCGCATCAGGCCGGAAGGTTCAGTGGACGAATCCGCACTGCTGAGTGCAGCTGAATACGAGCAGTCGACAGAGGAGCAGGATTGAAGTACACACCGCATACCGAGGCGGACATCCAGCGCGCACTGGAACGCATCGGCGTAAGCAGCATTGACGAGCTGTTCTCGGACATTCCCGCGGACCTGCTCAACCCGGAGATTGAACTCGGTGGGCGTCAGGACGAGCACGCCATAATGCAGCACCTGCGTGAGCTCGCTTCACGCAACAAACCGGCCTCTGGCTTCATCGGTGGGGGCGTCCGCAAGCATTTCATGCCCAGCGTCACAAGCCACCTGGCCATGCAGAGCGAATTCGTAACCGCCTATACGCCGTACCAGCCCGAAGTTGCCCAGGGAATCCTGCAGGCCACATTCGAGTACCAGACGATGATTTCCGAGCTGACGGGCCTGCCCGTGTCCAATGCCAGCATGTATGACGGTGCCAGCGCAGCCGCCGAAGCCGCACTGCTGGCAGTACGCCAGACGGGCCGTGATCACGTGACGCTCAGTGAAGGCGTTGATCCGCAGACCCGTGATGTCGTGCGCACGTACCTGCAGGCGATGGGCGTGACCGTCGAAATACTGCCTCTTGATGGAGTCATCACCGGCGCGGGCGAGCTGAATCCCGGGACTGCCGGACTGATCATGCAACAGCCGAACTGCCTTGGCTACCTTGAGGACATGCCGTCCTTCGCGCAGGCGACAACGGAGGTCTCAGGACTGTTCATCACGGTCGTAGATCCGTTGAGCCTGGCGGTGCTGGAAGCCCCCGGTGCATATGGTGCCGACGTGGCTGTGGGTGATGGCCAGACAATAGGCAACCCGCTCGCCTACGGTGGTCCGAGCTTCGGTTTCATGGCCGTGCGCCAGGAACTCATCCGGCAACTGCCGGGCCGTCTCGTGGGTCAGACAACAGATGCCGACGGCAAACGCGCCTTCGTTCTGACGCTGCAGGCGCGTGAACAGCACATCCGCCGCAGCCGCGCCAAGTCCAACATCTGCTCCAACCATCAGCTGACCGCAATCATGGCGGCAATCAACGTTGCTGCCATGGGTCCCGAAGGCCTCAAGGAGCAGGCAGTGGCCAGTGTGGTCAGTTCGCATGACCTGGCTGAACGGCTCAGGTCAGCCGGACTCGAACCCCGCTTTGATGCAGCCTTCTTCAACGAATTCTTCCTGCCGCTGAAGACTGACGCCAGCCAGATGCGCAGGGCACTCGCCGACAGAGGCGTGCTCGCCGGCGTTCCCGTTTCATCCGGATACGGCAACGGCCTCCTGCTGACCGCGACGGAGATAACCAGCGAGGAACAACGGCAGCAACTGGCCGACCTGATCAGTGAAATTGAGGCCGGCGCATGAGGAACCGTGACTTCCCCACCATTTTCGAACGGTCCCGCGACGGCCGTCGCGCTGCAAGTGCACCAGGCAGCAGCGAAGTGAACGTGGCTGAACTGCTTGGCGAGAAGCACCTCAGGAAGAACGCACCGCGCCTGCCTGAAGTCAGTGAACTTGACCTTGTCCGCCACTACACCCAGCTGGCGCACCGCCAGTTCAGCATCGATGCGAACTTCTACCCGCTGGGTTCGTGCACCATGAAATACAACCCGAAGCTGCATGAGGAAGCCGCTGCCCTGTTCAGCGACCTGCATCCGAACCAGGATCCCTCAACAGCCCAGGGCGCACTCGAGCTGCTCTACAACCTGCAGGAAGACCTTGCCACGCTCACAGGCATGGACGCCTACAGCCTCCAGCCCGCCGCCGGCGCACACGCCGAACTCGCCGGACTGCTTGTCATCCGTGCGTATCACGAGGCAAACGGTGAATCCGAGCAGCGACGCGTCGTCATCGTACCGGACGCCGCTCACGGCACCAACCCGGCCACCGCCTCCATGGCTGGCTACGATGTGAAGGAAATCCCCACCGGAGCCGACGGCGAGGTGGACCTGGCTGCATTCAAGGCCGCCCTGGGTCCCGATGTTGCGGCTGTGATGCTGACGAATCCGAGCACGCTCGGGATTTTCGAAAGCCGCATTCTGGAGATCAGCTCCGCCGCGCACGAAGCCGGCGCTCAGCTTTACTACGACGGTGCCAACCTCAACGCAATCGCCGGTCGGGCCCGCCCGGGTGACATGGGCTTTGACGTCATGCACCTCAACCTGCACAAGACTTTCACCACACCACACGGTGGTGGCGGACCCGGAACCGGCCCTCTGGGCGTAAAGGAACACCTTTACGAATTCCTGCCCAAGCCGGTCATCCGCTGGAGTGGTGACGAGTTTTACCTCGACGAGGACCGCCCGGGTTCGATCGGCCGCATGCGCAGCTTCTACGGCAACTTCGGCAACCTTGTCCGGGCATACGCCTACATCCGCTCGCTCGGGCTTGAAGGCATGCGGGACGTCTCCGCCATGGCCGTACTCAATGCGAACTACATGCGTGTGACGTTCAGGGAACTCGGCTTCAAGGTACCTTTCGACCGCATCAATATGCACGAATTCGTGGCTCAGCCGCCTGAAGGCCTCAAGACCGTGGACATCGCCAAGGCACTGCTTGACTACGGGGTTCACCCGATGACGGTCTACTTCCCGCTCAGTGTGAAGGAAGCCATGATGGTGGAACCCACTGAAACCGAATCACTGGAAACAATTGACGAGTTTGCGGACATCCTGCGTGAAATCCTGGGCAAGGTCGAAGCAGACCCGGACTGGATTCGCCAGGCACCGTACGAAACACCGGTCAGGCGACTCGACGAGGTAAAGGCTGCCCGCCAACCCATCCTCAAGCAGCAGTTTGAAGACTAGCCGCACACAGCAATACCTGAAGAGTCGGCGCCAGGCAAAACTGGCGCCGACTCTTGTTTATGAAATTACAGGCAAAGCGCTGCTCAGCTGCAGCTGGTGCCGGTTGCCGGATCCGGTGCCGCACGGCCGTCAGTTCTGAAGGAACTGCCACAACCGCAGTTGCTGGTGGCGTTCGGATTGTTCACGGAGAAGCCACCGCCCATCATGTTCTCGACGTAATCAACTTCGCTGCCGCGCAAGAGCGGCCAGCTGCGTTCGTCGATAATCATGCGCACGCCCTGATCCTCAAACATGCGGTCACCCTCAAGGGTGCGGTCGTCAATGGCCATGCCGTAGCCGTAGCCGCTGCAGCCACCCGACTTGATGAAAATCCTGATTGCCGCATTATCCTTACCGCTTTTACCGACGAGCTCGGCTGCCTTGGCGGCGCCGGCCTCAGTGAATGTCATCTGTTCAATCTGATTCAATGCCTGACCTCCCTGCAGTCGATGCAAATTATAGCCAGTTTACAACAATCGGTGTCTGGTGTGACCCGGCTCTCGCTCCTTCGGACGCTCGGCCAAGTCACACCAGACACCTCCGCGGGCTGCAATCCGCCGGCCAGCGGGGGTTGTTATGGGCGGGCCATAGCGTC
>CAZPLV010000130.1:1938-5585 GCA_964587295.1 uncultured bacterium | reverse complement strand
GATGACTTCCAGTGCCAGCGCGAGTGCCTCGCCGCCGCCGATGCAGATGCCGGCTATGCCACGGCCGCCACCACGCCGGCGCAGCGCGTTCAGAAGCGTCACCACAATCCGCGCCCCGGATGCACCGATGGGATGGCCCAGTGCCACTGCCCCACCATGAACATTCACACGTTCAGCCGGGAGCTTGAGCTCCTCCATGGCCGCCATGGTCACGACACTGAATGCTTCATTGATCTCAAACAGATCCACCGAATCGGCAGTCCAGTCCAGCTGCTTGAGAAGCCGGTTCATCGCCCCCACCGGAGCAGTGGTGAACCATTCGGGTTCGTGGGCATGTACAGCCCAGCCGCGGATGACTCCCAGTGCTTCCCAGCCGCGTTCAAGGGCCAGAGACCCGTCAGCCAGCAGCAGGCCGGCGGCGCCGTCGTTGATGGTTGAGGCGTTGGCGGCAGTGATGGTGCCGTCCTTCTCGAAGGCAGCGCGCAGCTGCGGCAGCCGTTCAAAGTCAACCTGTTCAGGGCCTTCGTCAGCTGAAACCTCATTCACCTGTCCGCGGCGGCCGGGCACGCTCACGGGAATGATCTCCCCGGCAAAGGTGCCGTCGCGGGCAGCTGCCTGGGCACGCTCGTAGGAGCGGATGGCGAACTCATCCTGCTGCTCGCGGCTGAACGAGTACCTGCTGGCGCACAGTTCGGCGCAGGAGCCCATGTGCTTCTGGTTGTACACATCCCAGAGGCCGTCATGCACGAGCGAATCGACCAGCTTGCCGTCCCCGAGCCGCAGTCCGCTCCGGGCACCCGGCAGCAGATACGGTGCGTTGCTCATTGATTCCATGCCGCCTGCGAACACGAGGCGGGACTCACCTGTCTGCAGCATCCGGCTGCCCTGGATTACGGCCTCGAGGCCCGAGCCGCACATCTTGTTGAGCGTCACAGCCGGAACTCCCTGACCCAGACCGCCCTTCACTGCCACCTGCCTGGCCGGTGCCTGGCCAAGTCCGGCCTGCAGCACGTTGCCCATGAACACCTGGCCGATCTCGTCCTGCTCAAGCTGCAGCCGCTCTTTGAGCACTGCGGCAACCTGGGCGCCCAGATCCGGCGCACTCAGGGCAGCCAGTGAACCCTGGAACGCACCCAGCGGGCTGCGGCCTGCACCTACTATGACTGTTGACACTGAAATTCCCTCACCTTCTGAAAATCATTCCTGCACTGCGTTGCTGCCACTGTACCTGCACCGAAGCCCTCAGGTTGATGCCCTGGGGCAGCAGCAGTACGCCGCTCACGGGTTGCCCCGGCGCCACCATGTCAGGGTCACCCTGCAGCAGAACCACGCCGTTGCCGATACGGAGTTCGCTGACCAGGCTTCCCTGCTGAATACGGAAGTCCGTGCTGTAACTGCCTTCAGTCGCTGCAGTGATAACAAAGTACAGCGGCCGGTAGTCACTGAGTTCCTTCATGAATTCGTCGAAACTGCTTCGCTGCTCCGGCTGCACCAGTGACAGCAGGCCCAGGTCCGTGATCAGCACGCTCTGGCTTCCCGTACTGAGCCGCAGTGCGCTCACGCCGTTGGCCAGGTCCACCTGTTCGGTTCCGGCTGCCGGAAGGCCGGGCGGCGGAGCAGGCAGTGCCTCAAGCCCTTCCTCAGCAGCGGCCGTTGCCGGCATGGCGCCCGGCTCGCTCAGCACCATTCTGGTCCGGTCGGGCATTATCACCACCACACCACTCACGGTGGCACCGATCGCCGTCAGCAGTTCCAGGGGTACCCACATGGTGTCGCCCCTGCGCTGCGGCGGAACCGACAGGCGCCTTTCCTCCGGCTCGCCGGAACTGCCGGGCAGCCACAGGTAGTCCGCCTCCCCCTCAAACAGGGTCAGTATCCCGAAATCCGTACGCAGTACCACTGAACTGCCCAGCCTGGTAGCCACCGTGCCCAGATTGCGTGCCACGTCATCGGCACTGACGTAATCAAGACCCAGCAGGCTGATCCGGGCCACTTGCCGGGCAGCTCCGCTGCCGGCGAACAGCAGGCACAGGACGAGCATACAGACGGTCTTCCGGAGCATCACGGTGAGCATAACAGCGTCAGCCTGCGGCCCGGGTCAACCGTGTCCCGGACAGTGGTCACACAGGGTTGCACTGCTACAATGTCCGCATCGAAAAGGTTCACGGCAAGACAGCAGGACTGAAGCAGAACGAACTCAAGCGGCTGAGCAACCTCTACCGGCGCAAGGTGCACCCGCAGGCTGCAGTGAGCGCCGATCTGGCCAGGGCAATGGTCACACTGAGTGCCGAGCTTGGCCGTGGCGTCTCCCTGCTGCTCGACCGGCGGGGCCGGGTGCAGACCGTTGCCGTCGGTGACGCGTCGGACACGCCACTGCCCGAGGTGCACGGTGAGGCAGCCAGCAGGCTCTACGGGCTCCGGCTCGTGCACACTCATCTGAAGCCCGGCGGGCTGAGCGGCAACGACCTGTCGATGCTGTTCCTCCACCGTCTGGACGCCATGGTTTCGGTGGACGTTACCGAATCAGGCGGCACACCTGTCAGTGGCAGCTGCCAGCTGGCGACGGTGTCTCCCCCGACCGCAACCGAGGAAGACTGGATCATCGATGATGCCGTCAGCGTCCGGCAGCTGGAGCAGGAGAACTTCCTGCAGCGCATCGAGGCACTGGAAGAGGAACTGGCCCGCACCAGGGGCGCACGCGAAGTGCAGAGCAGCAGTGCCGAACGGGCCGTGCTGGTCGGACTGCACCTTGACGAGGACTTTGATGAGGCGGTTTCCCGGGTTGAGGAGCTGACTGAACTCGCCCGCAGCGCCGGCGCCGTGGTTGCCTACAGCAGTGTTCAGTCACGCCGCAAGGCGGATTCACGCACGCTGATCGGTGGGGGCAAGCTGCAGGAGCTGGTCTCCAAGGCGTACCACGAGGACGCTGACCTGCTCATTTTTGACCGGGAACTGACGCCGGCACAGGCCCGCGAAATCGAGAAGGCCACCAACCTGAAGGTGCTGGACCGCACCCAGCTGATTCTGGACATTTTCGCGCAGAACGCGCGCGGTTTCGAAGCGCAGGTTCAGGTTGAGCTGGCGCAGCTGCAGTACCAGCTGCCGCGTCTGGCCGGCCGTGGAGTGACCATGAGCCGTCTCGGTGGCGGTATCGGCACCCGCGGTCCGGGTGAAACAAAACTCGAGGTTGACCGGCGCCGCATCCGTGACCGGATCTCCAGTCTCGAAAAAACCGTGGATGACATCAGTCGCCGCCGTTCCGAAACGCGCAAGCAACGCACGGAGTCGACCACACCGGTCGTCGCCCTGGTGGGTTACACGAATGCCGGCAAGAGCTCGCTGTTCAACACACTTGCGCGCAGCGACGTGCTGGCCCGCTCGCGCCTGTTCGCGACACTCAGGCCCACCACCCGTGAAGCATGGCTGCCTGAACTCGGTGAATGGGGCGCGAAGGTGCTGCTGACGGACACCGTCGGCTTCATCCGGGATCTGCCAAAGGAACTGGTCAATGCCTTCCGGGCAACACTCGAGGAGCTGCACGACGCCGAACTGCTGCTGCACGTTGTCGACGCCGCCACTCCCGGTGCTCCCGAGCGGGTTGATTCAGTGAACCGGATTCTCGATGAACTGGAGCTCAAGCCGCCGCG
>CAZPLV010000130.1:0-1838 GCA_964587295.1 uncultured bacterium | reverse complement strand
GCTGCCGCTGGGCACATCCAGCCAGTAGGAAAGCAGCAGTCCGGCAACGGTGCTGACGAGGCCGATGATCACAGCCCGTACGGTCATGCCCGACAGTGAACGGGACACGAGCCGCGCCGCCGCAGCCGGAATGACCAGGTAGGCAGCCATCAGCACAACCCCGACCACCTGGGCACTGACCACCACAATGAGTGCGGTGCTGGCAAACAGTGCGTACTCGACTGCCCGCACCCTGACTCCGTCGGTATGTGCAAGTTCACTGTCAAAGGTTGAGTAGGCCAGCCGCGACCACAGCAGGCACAGCACGCTGACCGTCAGGACGAATACGCCCAGGATGACCCACAGGTCGACCTCGGATACCGCCAGGATGGAGCCGAACAGCAGGCTGAACACGTCAACGCTGCTGCGCTGCGGTGGAATGATCGAGACGAACAGCACCGCCAGCGCCACCGTGACGGCAAAAAACACGCCAATGACCGTGTCGGAGGCAAGTTTGGTCCGGTCACGAACGAAGGCAATGCCGAGCGCCACGAGGATGGTGAACGGCACGGCCAGGGTAAGCGGGTACTGCAGGATGCCGGTCGAGCCGCTGAAGGCAGCCACCAGTGCGCCCAGGGCGATGCCGCCGAAGGAAGCGTGAGCGAGTCCGTCACCCAGGAAACTGAGGCCGCGCTGCACCACGAAGGTACCGGCGATGCCTGACATGACCGCAATCACCAGTCCGGCCAGCACGGCCCGCTGCATGAAACCGAAACTGAACAGCAGCTGCAGTTCCTCAATCACACGACCAGCACCCTGTGGCCGTGGCCGTGATGGCCGTAAGCCTCGCGCAGCACCTCATCCGTCATGACCTCATCCGGCGGGCCGAAGCCACGCAGGGTGCGGTTCACCACTGCCACCAGGTCAGCGTGATAGCGCGCTGCACTCAGGTCATGGGTGATCATCACCACGGTGGCTCCGCTTTCGCGCTGGTACGCCTCCAGCAGTTCGTAAAGGTCATGCTCGGCCAGGAAGTCCACCCCGGTGGCGGGCTCATCAAGCAGCACCACCTGGGGCCGGCGCACCATGGCGCGGGCGAGGTATACCCGCTGAACTTCCCCGCCGGACAATCCGGCCAGTCGGCGGTCGAGCAGTCCGTGCGCGCCCACCAGCCGCAGGGCATCCGCAGCCAGTTCCCGCTCACCGGGAGTGACCCGCGCAGGCCAGGAGCGCCGCAGGCCGGAAACCACAAGTTCCGCGGCACTTGCGGGGAAGGTCCTGTCGAACGTTTTGAGCTGGGGCACGTAACCGATCAGGTCGGGACGGCCACCAGCGTCATGCCCGAATATCGCGGCGTGACCGCCATCAGGCGTGATGAGGCCGAGCGCCACCTTGATCAGGGTGCTCTTGCCGCCGCCGTTGGGACCGATAACAGCAAGAGTCCGTCCCGGGGGCAGGTCGAGGCTGACATTGCTCAGCGCTTCAACCGCTCCGAAACGGACCGTTACGTTGTGAATATGTACCGCCGGGTAGGACGCCATGGTCACACCCTCAGACGGGCCTGAATCCTCAGGCAGACTTCTTCAGCTTCTGCGGGTTTACCAGCAGGGTCGGGTCAAGGCTGCGCAGTGCACGGGCGCTGAGCCACATGCGCTGGGGCTTGCCGTCTACCCAGACAGTCTTCTTCTGCAGGTTGGGCTTGACGGTGCGCTTATGCACGCCGACCTTCTTGAGGCCCACGCCACCCTTTTTCTTGGGCGAACCCTTACGGATGCTGGTCGTTGAATGCCGCGTCTTGCGGCCGGTGATTGCACATACTCTGGCCATGCCTGATCGTCTCCTCCAGCGCCACCGGTCCT
>CAZPLV010000129.1:0-5611 GCA_964587295.1 uncultured bacterium | reverse complement strand
AAAAACATCACCGTCGACTGGGCAAAGCGGGAAACAGTCCGCGCACGACTCCGCGTGATTATCAAGGACCTACTCGAAGATCACGGCTACCCGCCGGACCTGTCCCAGTCAGCCGTGCACAACGTGCTGCTGCAAGCGGAACAACTATCCTCCCGATGGGCGGTTCAACCCTAAGCCTACCACCCGCTCCCAACCTGTGAAGGCCGGGTCGGAGGATTTCGATTTGCCTGCGGACTGCAGCTGGTTACAGTTTTCCGTGGCACCTATTCACGCAGCGCCATCCAGCGGTTCGCGCCTTGCGTTGGAGTCTTTACCAGAGCACGTCTAACGGAACAGCTCTCCGGAACGGCACGGATTCTAATTTTGCCCACGGGGGTATCCCAGCTTGCTCGGGCTCCTTGAGCCAGATGAGCAGTGGACGGGCAATTTCAGAGTCCAGCGTCTTAATACGGTAGAGGTCCAGCTGGATTCTGCCGCTTGCAATGCCATAGAATTCCTGGATGTTCACCAACGACCCTGAGTTCTGGTCGACTCTGGACCAGCTGGTCCATAACAGCGAAATTGTGATTGACCGGCCCTTGGGCCAGCCCCATCCAGACTGCAGCTCATCAGCCACTTCCTGCGGGTGGCTGCCGAGCTGCCACACCTGGTAATTACAAGGACCCGGGACAGTCTGCCGAGAAGTGATAGCCAGATGATAGTCCGGATTCTAATGTCGGCTTCAGGAGGCAGACATGCGAACCGGATGGAAGTTTCTTTCAGCTTTCGCCTTGACCATCATTCTGGCAGCCTGCGGAGCCATTCAGCAGGGCGGCCTGCAACAGGTACCCGCAGCCGGCAGCCTCAAGGTTGAAATTTCCGGGCTTCCCGAAGGTACGTCAGGCGACGTCACGGTGTCGGGACCTGAAGACTTCAGCCGCGCGCTTACCAGCACCACAACCCTGGGAAACCTGACGACAGGAGACTACGTAGTCCGGAGCAATCCGGTTCCCGGCTTCCTTCCGGTTGAAACCAGCCAGACTGTCACTGTCGAAGCCAACACTCTGGCAACATTCGTTAGCGCGTATGCGGAAACTCCTGCCGAAGACGAACCAGAGGAGCCCATAGCGCCCGAACCGAAGAATCCAGAGCAGCCGGGGGAGCCTCAGCCCGGCGATCCGAGCACTGGCAACGTTTCCGTCGTATTCAGTGGCCAACCGGACCAGGCAACGGTCACTGCCGTCCTGACCGGCCCGGACGGCGCACTGGAAGTCACCAGCAGCACTGACCTGGTTCTGACCCCCGGCGACTACTCGGTCACGGTCAATGAACTGACAGGCTACAGAGTTGCGGTGAACCGCCCAGAGTTCACGCTCACGCCTGGCTCCCACATCGTCGTCAACATCGACTTTGTGGAACCCGATACCGAAGTTCCGGAACCACAGTTCACGGTCGACTGGCCGCAGGATCCGTTTGAAGTCACACTCGGTGCAGGCTTCGAGTTCGATGTGACTTTCAGCAGCGCTGATCTGCCAGATGATGGCTTCATCCTGACCCGCAGCGGCCCAGCCGACTTCAATGCCGGGTTCGAGCATCTGGACGGCAACACCGTCCGCGTCAGCATCACCGATAACGGTGCCCGGCCGGGCCTGCATGAGTTTTACCTGGCCGCCTATCACTATGACGGCGGGACGCCGAAGGAGCTGGCAATTCAGGTAGATGTGCAGCTGCTGGTGACCAGCCTGGCGGATTCACTGGAACCGGAACCCGGCATGCTGCGGTACCTGATTGACGATCCGCGCTCAGAAGGCGGCATCATCTCCATGGACCCGGCAATTTATAGCGGCAAGCCGGTAATGCCGCTGGCCGCGTCGCTGACGGTCGCTCACGATCTGCGCATCCACGGTGGCAACATTTACCTGGATGCAGGCGGCCAGGATTATCGGGTGATGACTATCGCCGCGGGTGCCACCGTGGTCATTGACCGCCTGAACATGGCCCAGGGCCGCTCGGATTCAGGTGGCAACCTGCGGGTGGATGGCCACCTGAGACTCAGCAATAGCGACATCCGGGAGGGGATGACCGTAACCTTCGACGACGCATGGAGTTCGGGCGGAGCCGGAATCTATGTGGCAGCTGGCGCCACTCTGTTGCTGAACGACAGCCGCATCACCGCGAATGCATCCCGGGCCCGGCAGTCAGCCGGGGGCGGCATCATGAACGAAGGAACGCTGCACATGACCGGCGGTTCGGTTGAATGGAATTACGGTCATGGCGTCACGTCACGCGGAGCGAGCCTCACCCTGGAGGGGGTCACGGTGTACTTGCACCACCTGGGCCCTGGGGTGATGATTTCGGGCGGTGACGCAGTAATCAGAAATAGTGTGATCACCGAGAACCGTGGGCAGGGCGAAGGTGGTGGCATCACCAACGCCGGCAACCTGATTATCACCGACACCAAACTGAACAAAAACGAGACTCCCTACAGCGGTGGTGGCATCGCCAACCTGCCTTCAGGTGTCGTGTTGGCCGAGCGCCTGGAAGTCGGACACAATACGGCGCTGCAGGCCGGAGGCGGCATTTACACTTCTGGAAAATTCACCCTGGTTGACAGCCTGGTCGAGTTCAACCGGGCTTCCAGCAGCAGCCCGGTCAGTCGCGGTGGTGGTGGCGGTATCATGCATGAACCGATTCACGGTGACGCAGTACTGCGACTGGAACGCACCACCCTGCTGCGCAATGATTCCGTGACCTTTGGTGGCGGCATTGCCACGAGCGGTTCGGTGGAACTCATCGATTCACTGCTGGACACTAACGTGGCTCTGGGAACAGTCCTGACCGGCGGCGGCGGTGGCGGTCTTCACCTGTCCGAGAGCAGCGGTTATCTGGGAGTCCCGCATATCCTGGTCTCCGGCACCACCTTCACCGGCAACTTGAGCGATCTCCGGGGTGGCGCCATCGACCTGCAGTGGTCATATGATTTCTTCAAGGACAACTCGTTTCCGACATTCCGCATGTACAACAGCACGCTCTTTAACAACTCGACATCCATCGGGAGCGGCGGAGGCATGTATATCTACGGGACCTTCTGGCAGCTGGTTCTGGCCGGGAACACCATCGCACATAACCGGGCGTACAATGCCGGCGGAATCCACCTGGATACCGTCAACACCAGGGCGGAAATGGCCTGGAACCTGATTGCCGGCAATACTGCTTCCTGGTACATGGGGAGCTCCGATGTTTCTGAACACATGAACATCGAGTCGTTCGGCTACAACGTTTACGGCACAACCCCACCGCATCTGGACAGTGAAGGTACCGACCGTGTAATTCCCGCCCCGGCACTGGCCAGCGCACTCGCGAATAACGGCGGCCCCACACCCACCCTGCTTCCCGGTGCGGCACTGTCGAGCGGCGTGAGCTGCATGCCTGCGGGATTCATTGCCAGCGAATACCCGGAGGATCAACGCGGTCTGCCCCGCCATGGAACACCGAACTGCACTCCGGGCGCAGTGGTGCTGCAGCCGGGTGAAAGCTGAAAATCGTCAGGCAAATATGTACGTCCGCGATCTGCTCGGCGAGGAGGCAGGCCTCCTGGATAACCGCTGAGGACAATGCCGTTGCCCGCCGGCTTTACGACCAGGTTGCAAGTTCCACCAGCTGGGTGACCTACGAGCTGAAGCCGCAATCAGACCTCAGGCTTTCGCCACCCAGATCACGTGCCGGTTGCCCTTCCTGCCACGCGAGCGGATGCGCTTCACCTCGGCAGTGAATCCAGTGCGCTTCAGCCGCCTGGTGAACTCGTCGCTCTCATACGTTGACCAGACGGTCAGGACTCCGCCAGGCTTCAGTGCCGCCTTTGTCGCTGCCAGACCGGCGAGACTGTAGAGCCAGTTGTTGTCATCGTGGGTGGAACCTTCCGGCCCGTTATCAATGTCAATCAACACTACGTCGAAAGTTGCACGGGACTTGCGCAGCAGGTCGGCGACATCGCCGATGGCCACACTCACGCGGCTGTCCTCAAGAGGATGACCGGCGAGATGCCCCATGTGCTCGCGGTTCCAGTCGACCACTTCGGGGACGAGTTCGGCAACGGTTACGCACCCATCCGCAGGAAGCCTGTCCAGGGCAGCTCTCAGCGTGTAACCCATGCCGAGGCCGCCGACCAGCACGTGGGCGCCGGCAAGCGAAGCACGGGCGTCCATGGCCAGGGTCGCCAACTGTTCTTCCGAGTCATGCTGACGGCTGTTCATCAGCTCGAAGTTGGCAAGCTGCAGTGAAAACTCCTCGCCGCGTCGCCGCAGGGTCAGTTCATCGCCGTCGCGCAGCGTGACAGTGCCTAAAAGTTCCCAGGGTTGCATGGCAGGCCTCCGTGTTGTGACAGTGAATGATTTCGGCTGGCGCTGCTCAACGCGCACACAGGCCACAAAAAAACGCGCTCAATGGCGCGTTCGATATCTTCAACATACCGCTGTATGCACGATTCGTCAAGTCCATGCAGCGATATCGCCTCCAACCAGCCCGAAAGTCTTTGAAAACGGCTGGCCGGCTGCTCATTTGCCATGGAGTCTGGTGCGCCGCAACAGCGTGGCATTGACGGCCACCACAACTGTAGACACGCTCATAAGAATCGCCCCTACTGCGGGCGACAGCAGTATGCCTGCCCAGGCAAGCACACCCGCAGCGAGTGGCAGGGCAACAGCGTTGTAACCGGTGGCCCACGCCAGGTTCTGCCGCATCTTGCGGTAAGTGGCCTTTGACAGCCGCAGGGCAGCCAGCACGTCGAGCGGATCATCGTCGATCAGCACCAGGTCTGCTGATTCAATAGCCACATTCGTGCCGGCCCCGATGGCAATGCCCAGGTCCGCTTCAAGCAGCGCGGGAGCGTCGTTGATGCCGTCTCCCACGAACGCAGTAGCGGCAGTCCGCTTGAGCTCACTGACTTTGCTGGCCTTTTCCTGAGGGAGCACCCGTGCGTAATACCGTTCTATTCCCAGCTCCTGCGCCACAGTCCCGGCAACCGCCTCGGCGTCACCGGTGATCATGACCGGCTCAATACCGAGTTCCTTCAGGCCGCTGACTGCTTCCCGCGCAGACTGCCGTATGGTGTCAGCCAGGGCAAACAGGGCGATGGCCCGCTCCCCGTCCATCAGCGCGATCACACTTTCGCCACGTTTCCCGGCTTCCGCCAGTCCGGCCTGCAGCTCCGCCGGAAACTGGAGCCTCTGCTCTTCAATCCATTCGGGGCGGCCGACGGTGTACCTGGTGCCCTCAACCTGGCCGCGGACGCCCTTGCCGGCGACCACTTCGAAGTCACTGGCGACCGGATATGCCAGGCCCTGGGCATCTGCTTCAGCAACGATTGCCTGGCCCAGCGGGTGTTCGCTGCGGACTTCAAGCGCCGCCGCAAGCGTCAGTGCCTCAGCAGCGCTGATCCCTTCGGTATAGGTGTCCCTGATTCCGAAGCTGCCTTCGGTCAGCGTGCCGGTCTTGTCAAACGCCACGATCCCGATATTGCGGGCACGTTCAAACGCTTCACGGTTGCGTACGAGAATGCCGTTGCGAGCGCTCATGCCGGTGGCGTTCACGATGACGAGCGGGATTGCCAGGCCAAGGGCGTGCGGGCAGGCGA
>CAZPLV010000128.1:0-5687 GCA_964587295.1 uncultured bacterium | reverse complement strand
GCTGAATGTGCATGTCAGGGAGCACCGCGCTGAGGGCTACTCGCTGGTCAACTCCGTGATTGTGGCAGCCAGCGGAGCATTCAAAGGGGCACCAATCGTACTTGCGCTGAAAGTCGGACTGATGGAACTGGCCCTGCTTGGTTACAGCCTGTTCGGCTGGTTCATCCGGCCTCACAGGGAAGCAAAGTCATTCACGAATCACCGGCGGGAGGACGACACGGTCCTGATCGCCTTCGTGATCCTGATTGTGCTGGAGACCATCCCCGTTCACTTCCTTCTGCACCCGTACTTTCCGGTGGTGGCCTGGATTCTGCTGGGCCTGAACGCTTACTCGCTGATGTGGCTGCTCGGTGACATCGCTGCCCGGCGGCGGATGCGGGTGCTGCTGTTCAGGGACCGGCTGCGGCTCGTTCGTGGACTTCGGGCGGAAACGGTTGTCAGGCTGAGTAACATAGTGGCAGTTGAACTTCTGGATGAAGACGCTCCGGAGACGGACGCCAGCATCGGTACGAAACCGCAGCTGTGCTTGAGGCTGGAGCAGCCGGTGCGGGTACTTGCGTTGTTCGGAATGGAAACGGAAGCCGGCACACTCGCGGTTGGTGTGGACTCGCCGCTGGAGTTCATAACGGCGCTCGCTTTGGCGGGCGTGCCCATCGCCGAGGGCGTCTGGGAGCAGTTCCCGGCTGAGCCCGGGCCCGCCTGAACAGCCGTGGCGGACCCGGACGGAGAGCGCGAAGCGCTTCGCTCACCAGGCGAACTCACCGAATGAACTGACACCCGATGGTGTCGCTCTCGACAGAGCCCCCAGCTCGTACCCACCGGAGGGCAGTGCCTTGAGAGCTGCCACCAGCAGCAGGATTGGCAGAAGCCTCCTCATGGCAGCAGGTCCCGGTGGATCAGGTAGCGCTCGCCGTTCCAGAGCAGGAATATGTCGACACTCACCTGGCTGACCTCCGAGCCGATGGAGCCGACCACCGCACCGTTGCGAACGACGTTGCCGCTGGCGCGCCAGTAGTCGAATTCAGCTGGTACGCCGTTGTTGTATGCGCGCCGGATATGCAAATCCTGAGCCTGGTAATTTTCACCGCCGTAGGTCCAGCTGGTGTTGATCCTGCGCTCAACATTTTCCACGGCATTGTCAACCAGCAGGTACCTGAATCTGTAGTACTCATTGATGCTGGCACTGAGTCCGTTGCCTGCGACCGTACCGGTGATGTTTTCCTCGTGCTCGTAGTCAATATCGACGTCGACGATTTTCCTGTAGGTGCCCTGGCTGGACAGGTTTATGGTCCAGCGTTCGCCGTCCAGGACGACTTCGCCCTGCAGGCTGTCCGCATATTGCGCGGCATTGCGCTGGGAAGTGAAAGTGAGAGAGTCGGTAACTCCACTGATCTGCCGGGTCACGCTGACTTGCAGCTGGTGCGGCGCCCGCAGGAACTGCTCCGGGGAGCTCGCTTCCAGGTTGCCGTCAAGCGCGGTGAACGCAATCTGCAGGCTGTTGCCATTCTGGAACTGCACGATCAGCCGGTCGGTCGGGCCCTCGCTGTAAGCGAAGCTGTTGGCTCCTGTCTGGGTCAGGGTGCCACTCACGACCAGATTGCCACCGTTCAGTTGCGCTGCCATGAGCAGAACTTCAAAGGCCACTCCGGCAGTATCAAGCTGAAGTTCCCGTTTGTCACCAGCAATCGACACGGCAGAAACCGCACGCTGGGCAGCACTGTCAGGCTCCGGTGGCTCACCCGGACCTGGCTCACCCGGACCTGGTTCGCCTGGTTCATCCGGACCGCCAGGCTCTCCTGGGTTGCCCGGTCCGCCATCCGCTGCCGAAACCGCAATCACGCGCTGGGCAGTGGCGCTGTTGCCACTGCTGTCGTTAATGGTCAGCGTCACGGTGTAACTGCCGGCTGCCGTATAGGTATGGCTGCTGTTCAGGCCACTGCCGCTGTCGCCGTCACCGTACTGCCAGGCGTAACTCACGATGGTGTCACCGTCAGCGGCCCGTGAGGAGGAAGCGGAGAACTGCACCGCAAGCGGCGCCGCACCACTTGCGGGGGTAGCCGTAAACAGTGCGATCAGTCCGTTGTTGCCGGCCGGTGGTGGTGAGCCGCCGCACGCGGCCAGCCAGATGGTAGCTGCCATAAGCAGCGGTACGTAGAGCCAATGTCGTGTCATTTTCAGCCTCCCTGATGGCCTGGACGTTGTCGGAACCACGTTCCGCAGCTACGGCGCGTGATGGCGGCCGCTGTCACCTGAGGTTCGGACGACTTGCTTCACTCAGATTGCGCAGTGTGTCAGCAGCTTCTGCCCACGAAGTGAACACCTGACTGTGACCGGTACGCAGGTCGTGAATCACGATTCTGGACTTTGAGCCGTTGTGCACGACCCGGACGATGAAGCCTGCCGCTGCCTTTCCTGCCGTCATGCAGGCAGTTTGCTGCAGCGGGCGTTACCCGGGGGTTACAGGCGCGCGCGGGCCTTCCGGAGATCAGGCTGGAGCCAATGGGGCAGCGCGGAATCATCAACGCCACTCAGAAGTGCACGGGCTGCCGCCATGTCGCCGTCCGTGCCGCCGTACAGCGCAAGTGCAACGGCAACCTTCGCGCGCATCACAGGGAATGTAGTCTGCTCAACCTCGGTAAGGGCAGCGTTCAGGTGAGTGCGTACCGCTTCCGCGTCGCCTGCTTCATGGGCGAACTGGGCCAGGTTGGTGAGTGCTACGCATTGCAGGGAAGGGTCAGTCGTCGTGCCTGCCAGCTCACGGTAGTGAGCTGCGGCCTTGTCCGGCTGGCCGGCAGCACGGTAAGCGGACGCAAGGTTCGTGCGCAGCGAATCACTGTTGCTGTACCGACCCAGTACCAGCGCCTGCTCAGCCAGGTCCAGGCCTTCTTCAGGCCGACCCAGGTCAATCAGGCTGTAAAGCATGTTCAGGATGGCTGAAACCTGCACGTAACGCTGCCCCAGGTCCGCAGCAAGCCGGTGCGCCTCCCGGTGCAGCGACAGACCCTGCTCAAACGATTCCTGAGCGTCATGAATGCTGCCCAGACTGGTCAGCAGGGCAGGCAACTGCTCCACGGGCCCATTCGCCCTTACCTTGCTGACGAGTTCACTGATTTCCGCTGCCGCTTCCTCTACCCGCCCCTGGTAATAGAGAGTGCTTCCCTTCAGGTGCGCCAGCTCGACGGCCATGCTGTCATCACTGTCCAGCAGTTCAAGTCCGGACTGGGCGTGGAATTCGGCGTCCTTCAGGTTGCCCAGCAACAACTGTGCGTTCGCATAGGTTTCATGCGCACTTGCGCGCAGACGCGGTTCGATGGTGCCCTGCAGCACCTGACGGGCAAGTTGCAAGGCTTCTTCATTGTGCGTCAGTCCCTGCAGGGCCGAAGCCCGCCGGGCCAGCACGTCCATGCGCCAGCTTTCGTCCGGGTCAGCTGCTGCGACAGTGTCAAGTATCGCCAGTGCCTCCTCGTACAGGCCTTTCAGCATCAGCTGACCGTGCGCCTCAAACCACAGTGGAATCGCGTCACCGGAATCACCGGCTGCAGCCAGATGGTTCGCCCGGACCAGCGGATCAGTGAACTGCGCGGCTGCCTCGCGGTGCAGGTGACCCCGGACTGCCGGCCCCATATCGTAATAAACAGCAGTGCGCAGCAGATCATGCGCGAAGACCATTCCGTTCAGCAGGCCGGCCGCGTGTGCCTCCTCGGCTGCAGCAAGTACCTGCCATTCATCCAACGCAGTCATTCGGGCAACCCGCATCGGACTGGCGCTGTCACCGAGCACGGCAATGGCCCGGAGTACCCGCTGCGCGTACTCACCCAGTCGGTCAGTGCGGCGGCGAATCACGTCACGCACGGCACTGGCTTCGGGAAGCTCACTGTAGTCGCTGGTGAACGTGTCGATCGGAGTGCGCCAGTCCTCATCCTCAAGGCGCAGGATGCGCGCCTCAAACAGGCTGCGAAGGGTCTCGAGGGCAAACAGGGGATTGCCGGCTGTCAGCTGCTGCAGCCAGGCGGCAAACTGGCGCGGTGGCTCTGACCGGCCCGTCAGGCTTGCCAGCAAGTCACCCATGGCTGCACTGTCAATCGGGCGCAGCTGGATGATGCTGACTGTGACCAGCGAATCAAGCGTCCGTTGCAGGGCAGGACCGACCTCAGCTGCACGGTAGGCACCACGCAGTGCGGGCCGCCCACGCTCACACAGGTAAGTGATCAACTCAAGTGTGGCGGTGTCGGCCCACTGCAAATCGTCGAACAGCACCAGACTGCCGCTGCGCTCAAGGTAAAGCGCGGAAGCTTCCAGCAAGCGACTGCGCTCCACGTTGTCAGTTTCGGCATGTGGACCAGGCAGGAGTGAGGCGAACTCCCGCTGGTAATCACCAAGGTCCGGCTGCGCCTCACCCCGGTCAACACGATCACTGATCAGCCGTATAAGAGGATGGAACGGCTGAAGCGACAGGTCCGGAACGCAGCGCATGTACGCGGTGTCGGCCGCAGTGCCAGCCTGCAGCAGCCGGGTCTTGCCCACACCGGGTTCACCTGCTATCAGCACGGGTCTGCCAGCACTGTCAGCAAGCTGCTGCAGTTCATTTTCACGCCCCACCAGCTGCAGTGGCTGGAGCAGGGCGACGGGCACCAGTTGCCTGGACTGCGCCGGCTGGAGCCCCGTTTCGGCTGAATCACTGAGTTGCCTGTGCAGGCTGACGGTCTCCTCAGCAGGCTCCAGACCGAGTTCCTCGTCCAGCAATTGCCTGAATGCATCGAACGTCTGCAGTGCCTCAAACCGGTGTCCGCTCAGGTACGCAGAGCGCATCCGGAGCCGGACGAACTCCTCAGCAAACGGGTCCAGCTCCAGTATGTGCTGTGCAATCCGGCCGACCGCGTCGTGTTCCGCCAGAGAGTCAAGTTCCAGGCTGCGTTCATGAGCGGCATCCTTGAATGACGCGAACAGATTAGCCCGTTCCAGGTCGAGCCAGGTCCTGACTCCGTCACTGCCCGGCTCAAAGCCGCTGAGCAGCTGACCGTTGTAAAGCTCTGTCGCACCGCGCCAGTCGCCCTGCCCCAGGGCCTGTCGGAAAGCCCGGACGTCAGTGCCGACTGACCAGCGGAGCCGGTCTGCCTGAATCTCGACACCGTCCGCGAACGGCACTTCCCCAATCCGGGAAATCAGGCGACGCAAATTCCGTCGGGCGCCGCCCTCCGCGGCGTCCGGCCAGAACAGGGTAGCCAGATGCTGCCGTGAAACCCAGTTCTCCTGCAGCGCCAGGTAGGCGAGCAGAACCACCGGCAGCGATACCGCCAGTTCTGCCCGCCCGTCTGCAGGGCCATACGCTGGCTTGCCGAGCAGCCAGAGCAGCGTAGTCATGTTGAGCCGATATTACCAGCGGCCATATCTGGGCGTGCCGCACTGGCTCAGTCAGCTGGATCCGTCAGCCGGCAGCGTCCTTCATCTCCGCGATCAGCTGGGTAAGGGTGGCCTTGGCGTCCCCGAACAGCATGCGCGTGTTGGGCTTGAAGAAGAGCGGGTTCTCAACTCCGGCGAAGCCTGGGTTCATGGAGCGCTTCAGCACAAATACGTTGCGGGCCTGGTCGACATTGATGATTGGCATGCCGTGCAGCGGGCTGCCCGGGTCCTCACGTGCCGCCGGGTTGACCACGAGGGAGCTGCCCACCACGACCATGAGGTCGGTC
>CAZPLV010000127.1:0-5710 GCA_964587295.1 uncultured bacterium | reverse complement strand
CGTCGTTGATGCCGTCGCCGATCATGGCCACCACGTGACCTTCGGCCTGCATGGCCCTGATCCGCTCAAGCTTCTGCTCGGGCAGCAGGCTGGCGTGCACATCGGTGATGCCCGCCTGCTCCGCCACCGCCTGTGCTGTCACGGCGTTGTCGCCCGTCAGCATGGTCAGGCTGTTCACTCCGCTGCGGCGCAGGGCCGCAATTGCGTCAGCGGCATTATCGCGGACTTCGTCCTCGATGCCTAGCAGGCCGATCAGCGTGTCGTCCAGCGCGACTGCCACGGCGGTCTGGCCGCGCTGCTGCATCGACTGCAGCTTGCTGCGGGCTTCTTCGACCACGGGGACGCTGTTCTCTTCCAGCAGCTTCAGGCTGCCGACCAGCACGCGCCGTCCCTCGACTGTTGCGCGGATGCCGCGGCCGGTGACGCTGTCGAACTGCTCCGGGAACGGCAATTCGCCCTCTGCCTCAGCGGCAGCAATGATGGGCCGGGCCAGCGGATGTTCCGAGGCCTGTTCAGCGGCTCCGGCCCAATGCAGCAGCTCTGATTCGCTGACGTTCGGGTTGAGGCTGAGGATCGTGCTCAGCAGCGGTTCAGCGCGGGTGAGGGTGCCGGTCTTGTCGAACGCCACTGCCGTGATGCGGCCGGCGCGCTCCAGATCCTCGCCGCCCTTGATCAGGATGCCCTTGCGGGCTGCGCGGCCGATGCCGGCCACAATCGAGACGGGCGTGGAGATTACCAGGGCGCCGGGGCAGCTGATGACCAGCAGGGTGAGCGCCAGGTGCAGGTTGCCGCTGACCGCCCAGACGATGATGCTGAATCCGAGCATCGCCGGGGTGTACCAGCTGGCGAACCGTTCGATGAACCGCTGGGTGGGCGCCTTCGCTTCCTGGGCTTCCTCAACCCGCTGGATGATGCGGGCAAGTGTGGTGTCGGCACCGACGCCGGTCGCGTTGACGGTAAGCATGCCTGTCTGGTTGACAGTGCCGGCAAATACATGCTCACCAGCGTTCTTCATCACGGCAAGCGGCTCACCGGTGATGGCGCTTTCATCGATTGATGAGCTGCCCGAGATGACTTCACCGTCGACGGCCAGACGCATGCCGGGCCGTACGATGACCTGCTCGCCTGCCTGGACTTCCCAGGGGGAAACTTCCACCGGCTGGCCGTTACGCAGGACCACGGCGACTTCCGGGGCCAGGTCCATCAGTTCGGACAGCGCGCGTCTGGTCGACTGGATGGTGCGGGCTTCCAGGTAGGCGCCGAAGGTGAACAGGAACGTCACTGCCGCGGCTTCCCAGTACTCGCCGATGAACAGCGCGCCGATTGCGGCGATGGTGACCAGCAGTTCGATGCTGATCTGCCGGTTCATGAGTGAGCTGATGGCGCGGGTGGCGATGCCTGCGCCGGCCACGACCGTTGCGGCTGTCAGCAGGACGTTGCCGGTGACCGGGCTGCCCCACAGGTGCAGGAAGCCGAGGCCGAGCAGCAGGAGTACGCCGCTGACCACCGTGGTGACCAGCCGGCGGGTGGCGGGAGAGAGCTCCGCGACCAGTCGCCGCGGAGCTCTCAGTGAATCAGAAAGGAGAGGGGCTTGACTCATAGCCGAGCTTTCTGACCCGGTCCACCAGGTCGCTGACACTGACCTTGTCGTCGTGATGCACCTCAATCCTGCCGGTGCTGAAGTGGACCTTGGCCTCCTCCACACCGCTGACCTTGTTCAGGTCGGTTTCGATCTTGGTCACGCAGGAGGGGCAGCTGAAATCCTTGCTTCTGAGGATGGTGCGCATTGGTTACTTCCTTTCCCTGAGCGGAACGCCTGTTGCGTCCGGCTTCTTGACTCAAGGATAGGAGAGCTGCGCGGGACTTACCTTGATGCAAATCAAATTGGTGCAATGACGGTTCAGCGCTTAAGTAACCGTGGATCGAACCTGAACGGTCTGGGATCGCCCTGAATCACCTGCGTGGCATCAGAATGCTGAGGATTGAGCAGATAATTATGCTCGGCCGGAACCACCCGACTCGGAACCTCCAGCAGCGCCGACGCACCCCCGGCAACCCAGGCGTCACCTACTTTCTGAGTAAGGTCGAGCATATCGGCGGCTTGCCAGCCGTCCTGCAGTCCTGCTGTATCAAGCCGGAAAAGCAAGCTTTCGTCGAAATCAACCGGAATCGCCACGTGATGCTGCAGCGCCCGCTCGTAATCAATGTGGACCAACAGTTCCAGAGCGGCGAGTGCCAGGCTGCTCGCCAGGTAGACGACAGGCACGCCGCTGGAGTTCCAGCGGCCACCTGTGCGACTTGCGCCGATGCCGTCGAAGGCGGAATCAACCCAAGCGGGCGCGACCAGGCGCCAAGCCCTCAGTAGAAGACCCCGTACTCAATCCGGAGCAACAGGTCTTCAACCTCACGGGCACCCAATTCGTTTGCAGCCAATTCAAAGGGAGTGCGCTCCCGGAAAACTTCCCGGGGGGTCTGCATCCACTGGCGGGCAAGATCATCGCTGCCAAGGGCTTCCGCCGCGCGGGAATACAGGTCTGCGAGCCGAACAAGCCGTGCGGACGGACCGGCAGCCAGACGGCCAGCCGTTTCGCTGCGGCGCTGAACAGTTCGCAGGGAAACCCCAATTGCATCAGCCAACTGCTGACGGGCGGCTCCGCTGGTTTCTGCAAAGCGGTGGAACGCCGTCACAGGCAAGCCTTCTTGTACCCGGTCCAACCGGGCCAGGCCAGAAAGGCCTTCCAGGCCCAGGGCCAGCTCCCAGCTGTTGGGCTGTTTTTCTAAAACCGTGTGCCTGTATATTGCATTGGCCATAGGAACACCGCCTTCTGTCGGTAATGATACGACATTTGGCGCGTGGGCATCAGGCCAAAGGCTCGATCAGTGCGTAAATGAAAGATTCAAACACCCTGGAAACGTGAGATTCAGCCGTCAGTAACGGCCCGTAGGCCCGCCTCGTTGCTGACGGCCACCCAGCGGCGACCGGTGGTGACCAGGTTCTGCTGTCTGAACTGGCTGAGCACCCGGCTCACGGTTTCGGTGGTTGTGCCGGTCATTGCCGCCAGGTCCTGCTGCGGCAGCGGAAGCTGGATGAGCCGTCCGTCCTCATGGTCCTCGCCGTGCTTCTGCGCCAGGTCGAGCAATGTACGGGCAATGCGCTGCTCGGCGGTTTCGCTGCTCAGGCCGCGGATTGACTGGCGGGCCTGCTCGAGCTGGTTGCCGGCGAAGTTAAGTACCTTCAGGGCGATGCTGGGTTCGCTCTGCAGCAGTTGCTGGAACGCGTCCCGCTCAACGCGCAGCAGGCAGCAGGGCGTGTGCGCCTGCGCTCCGTCGGGGTGAATGGTATTGCCCACCGCTGCCAGACCGCCAATCAGGTCGCCGGAGGTGGCGAAGCTGAACAGCACGTCCTTGCCGTCAGCGCCATGCTGCAGCAGTTTGACCTGGCCGGCGGCCACCACGAACATTTCGGCAGCGGGATCGCCGGGGTGCCAGATCCATTCGCCTGGTTCATAGTGAACCTCGCGGAAGTGGGTGTTGACAGCTCCGAGTGCTTCCTCGCTCAGGTGATCGAAAAACTGTGCCTGCCCCAACAGCTCGTGTCGCCGCTCAGTGGAGCAGTGCGCCAGCTCAGGGCTGACTTCGCGCAGTGGGGTAGTGCGTCTGGACATGACTGACTATAAGGCGGAAGTAGCGGCTCAGCCGTGTCCGGCGGGCCTGCCTGCAAGCAGATTCCGGCCGAAACGGCCTATGTCGGTCCGGAGTCCGCTGTAGGCAAGTTCATGGGGTTGTTCCACAGCGATGAATTCAAGAGTCGCCTCAAGCAGTGAATCGATGATTTCGTCCGCTGCCTGCAGTCCCCATGACTCCGCTTCCGCAGTCAAGTGGGCCCGCGTCACGGCTGCATGCCGGTACTCACCGGCTATGGCAAGCGCCAGTTCGCCATCATTGGGCTGATGAACCTGTGGTACGAGGTCATAGGCAGGTGCCAGCCGGATAGTGCCGTCAGGGCGATGCAGGAGTGAGAGGTTCTTGGTGTGCATGTCCAGGTTCCCGGTGGCAACTGCCATGGTGACCATTCGCAGCAATCGTTCCTGGTCACCTGACTCCCCGAACTCCCGGAGAAGCGCGGCAATTCTGCCCAGACTGACTTTGCCACCGAATCGCTGGTACTTCTCGTCACTGCTGGCACCCAGCGCCTGGTTGAAATCCTCCTGATGCAGGCGGCCCTCAGGCAAGTCCACTGCCCGGTCGTAGCGCTCGATCACCAACGCAGGCATACCGTCAAACTCATCGATCCAGGTGGTGAATCCAGCCAGTCCGACAGCCCGGGCGAGCCTTGCCCCGTACTCCTCGTCGTAAATGAGCGTCGGATAGTCGCTGCTTGCAGGTTGGAGGATATGGGTCGAAGGGAAGCCGTCAAGTGCCTGCGCCCAGCCAGCTTCTGTTCGCACCAGAACGATTTTGTCCTGCACCCCTGCGAGGGAGGATTTGCCGCCTGTTGGCCGGTTGCCCAGCGGGAAAGCCTGGATGTTCTGCAGCAGGGTGACGATTTCGCCGCTGCTTACACGTTCGGTTCTGGGACTGCGGGGTTCCCCTGGTGCTTCCGGATCCCGGATCTGCAGGGCGCCGGCCACATCACGGCCGAATCGCCGCAGCAGACCGATAACATCCGCAACCGGGACCCCGGCCTCTCGCGCAAGCCAGTTCAGCATGCGGCCTTCCGGCAGGAGTTCGCGGAAGAAGTTCTGCCTCCGGCGCTTCTGTGCCCTTGGTGGCTGGACTGCAAGCGGCAGGGCGACGGACAGCACGGGACTGTCGAGTCCGAAGATGGTTACTGCCTCCAGGTCCGGGACGAAATCGAAGTTGCGCCAGTCGCCCCCCAGGGTGCCGATGCTCATGCCATACAGCTCGACTTTCAGGTCAGCCATGGTCATCCGGCAGCTGCAGCGTGGCAGTCAGCTCCACGCCAGTCTCGCGCATCAGTGCGAACAGGCGTTCGAGCAGAATCGATGGTTTGCCGGACTCTATTTCCCAGATGTAGCGCTGGGTCGTCCCGAGCCTGGCTGCAAGTTCCCGCTGGGTCAGGCCGTTGACAAGGCGGGCCTGCTGCAGCACCCGTCCCAGCGATTCAGGTCCGGTGACGCGGGCCCGGACGGCAGTCACATCCTTTGACTCCATAATGGTAGTCATTGTACCGAACTACGTTATCGTAGTCAAAGTGCTGTGCTACGTTAATGTAGTCAGCTGTCAGTCAATCGGTTTGAGACCGGCCTCAATCGCGGCACGGCGCGGCTCCAGGAACGGCGGCAGGATCAGCTTGTCGCCGAGCGTTTCCAGGGGCTCATCCACCGCAAAGCCAGGGCCATCCGTGGCAATCTCGAACAGCACGCCGCCGGGCTCACGGAAATAAAGGCTCCGGAACCAGAAGCGGTCGACCTTGCCGCTGTTGGGAATGCGGAACTCCTGCAGGCGTTCGGCCCAGGCGCCAAACTCATCATCCGGGCAGCGGAAAGCAACGTGATGAACGCCGCCGGCACCGGGCCGGGCAGGCTGCAGGTCAGGTCTGACGGCGACGTGCAGTTCGGCGTGCGCGCCACCTTGTCCTTCAGCGCCCATTTCATAAACGTGAACCAGGTGTTCCGGGCTGCGCGGATCCGGGTATTCGCGTACCGGCCGCATGTTGCACACCAGGCGCAGCACCGAGTCGGTGCCC
>CAZPLV010000126.1:0-5735 GCA_964587295.1 uncultured bacterium | reverse complement strand
TGGCGGCGTCGGGCACCACCATGAACTCCGCGTATTACCTGGCGGAGCTGAACTACTCCGGCGGCTTCGGCGAGCGGAATCTGCTGGTGCTGGATGAGGCGCACAATGCTGAGTCGGCCCTGATGTCGTTCGCTCAGGTGACGCTTTCTGATGCACTGCTTGCCGGTGCCGGTGTTCCCGAGCAGCTGCCGGCGTTCACGGACAACCAGGGCTGGTTCGACTGGGTGGCGGATCTGCTGCCCACTCTCGGCAAGCGGGCCCTGGAACTGGAGGAGAACCTGAAGCAGGCTCCTCTGGGCAGTGAACTGTCCCTGAGCATGCTGCGCTCGAAGCAGTGGCTGGACACGAGTGGCCGGCGGCTGCAGGAGCTGCTCAGCTCGGTTGATGACGGCAGCGTGGACTGGGTGGTGGAGCGTGAGCGGCGCCGCGACGGCCAGGCGGTGACGTTCAAGCCCGTGCGGGTGGCGGCGTTTGCCGCTGAGTACCTGTTCCGGTTCGGTGAGCGGGTGCTGATGCTGTCCGCCACGATCCTTGATGCGGACACTTACCTGAAGAGTCTCGGCATTGATCCGGCTGACGCGGAAGTGATCACGATGGGTTCGGACTTCCCGGTTGTGAACCGGCCCGTGCGGCTGCGGCCGTCGGCGCGGCTGACCCGCCATCATCTGGAGCGGGAGCTGCCGCGGCTGACCGAGGCGGTTGCGCGCATCATGGAGGAGCATCCGACCGAGAAGGGCGTGATTCACGCGCATTCGTACCGGATTGCCTCGCACCTGCAGAGGAACCTGCCGGGCTGGGCCCGGGAGCGCATAGTCACGCACTTCGACAGCAGCGGGCGTGACGCGGCGCTGTTCAGCCACATGACCAGTCCTGACGCCAGCGTGCTGCTGACGCCCAGCATGACCGAGGGCATCGACCTGGCGGACGAGCTGGCGCGCTGGCAGATCATCTGCAAGATTCCGTACGCCAACCTGGGTGACGCCCAGGTGAAAACCCGTACGGATCAGGATCCGGACTGGTACCACTGGCGCACCTGCCTCAGCGTGGTGCAGGCTTACGGCCGCACCGTCCGTTCACGTGAGGACTTTGCGGTGACTTACCTGCTGGATGCTGACTTCCCGGGTTACCTCAGGCGCCAGGAACGGCGGCTGCCGGAATGGTTTCTCGAGGCGGTCGAGCTCGACGACGACGTGTTTTAGTTTTCAGCGTTCTGCTTGAGGAACGGCAGGTAGGCGGGCCGGTCGAAGGCCGTGCTCAGCACCATTGTGGTTTCCGTGCGCTCCACGCCCTCGACCATGAACAGCCCGTCCAGAAACGCGTCCAGCTCACGCGTGTTGCGCACCCGGACCAGCAGCAGGAAACTGTAGGAACCTGCCACCGAGTGCAGCTGTTCGATCTCCGGCATTGCCTCAAGCCGCTTCACGAGGCTCGCGGCCGGCTTGCGCGGCTGCGGCGCCACCCACACGAAAGCGGCCACGCCCAGGTCAAGGGCGTGATGGTCGATCACCGCGCGGTAGCCCCTGATGACGCCGGCCTGCTCCAGTTTGCGGATGCGCTCACCGACGGTCGGAGCCGACAGTTTCACCTGTTTGGCAATGAAGGCGTGGGAAGCCCGGCCGTCTTCCCGCAGGATCTTGAGGATGCGGCGGTCCGTTGCATCAAATTCCATGTCAGGCGCAAGCCTAGCATGCAGTCCGGCGCGCGCTGGCCGGCCACCTGATACCGTTGGTGTGTGCGTATCCTGTTCATCGGTGACATTTTCGGCAGTCCGGGGCGCAAGGTCACGGCCCGGTACCTCGCAGCCCACGGAGACGGTTTCGACCTTGTCATCGCCAATGGCGAGAATGCCACGGCTGGCCGCGGCCTGACCCGCAAGCACTTCCAGGAGCTGCGCGAGCTGGGCATTGACCTGATCACGATGGGCAATCACACCTGGGACCAGCAGGAGACGAAGGAACTTCTTGAGGAATCACCGCGCCTGCTGCGGGCCGCCAACTACCCTGCCGGCACGCCGGGTCTGGACATGGCCGTCATCGAGAGCAGCAAAGGGGAGCGGCTGGCGGTTGCCCAGCTGATGGGCCGGGTGTTCATGGATCCGCTCGATGATCCGTTCGCCACCGCCGACCGGCTGCTGGAGCGTGTGCCTGAGGGGGTCCCGCTGCTGGTTGACCTGCATGCGGAAGCGACAAGCGAGAAGAAGGTGTTGGGCTGGCACCTGCGCGGCAAGGCAGCCGCGGTGCTGGGCACTCACACTCACGTGCAGACAGCCGATGAGCTGCTGGAGCGCGGCACCGCCTACATAACTGACGTGGGCGTGACCGGCGTTCAGGACTCCGCGATCGGCATGGCCTTCGAAGAAGTCCACCACCGCTTCACGACCAAGATGCCGAAGCGATACCGGCCTGCCGAGGGCGCAGCCACACTGTGCGGCGTGATCCTCGAGACGGAAGGTGCCCGCTGCACCGGCATTGAGAGGCTGCAATGGAAAGCTCCCTGATTAACGGTTCCGATGCTTTCGCGCCCCTGCGGGCCGATGTTGACTTCCTGGCCACCGCGCTGGGTGACACGATGCGCGAGCTGGAAGGTCCGGAGCTGTTTGAGCTGGTCGAGCACGTCCGCAACCTCACCAAGCAGCTGCGGGCCTCACCGGCGGGTGACCCGCAGAGCCGGCAGCTGCAGGCCGAACTGACGGAACTCATCAGCTCGCTGCCCGCGGTGCAGTGTGACCTGCTGGTCCGTGCGTTCGGCACGTACTTCCAGCTGGTCAACCTGGCGGAGGAGATCCACCGGGTGCGGGTGAACCGGCAGCGGGAAGCGGTCGCCACCTCTGAGGCGCCACGCAGCGAATCCGTGCTGGCCGCCGTCAAGGTGCTGCGCGATGAGGGCTGGTCCGCAACGGAAATCCGCAACTTCCTGGACCGGCTGGACGTGCAGCTCACCATCACCGCCCATCCGACGGAGGTGCGGCGCTACACGGTCCGGCTGAAGCTGGAACGCATCGGCGAGGCACTGCGTGAACTGGCGGAAACGGAACTGTCACCGGTGCGGCGCAATCTGCTCCGGGACGAAATCCGCGCGGAAATTTCCGCGCTGTGGCAGACGCGGGAACTGCCGCTTGACAAGCCGCGGGTGGAGGACGAGGCAAAGAGCGCGCTCTATTACTTCCGCCGCTCCATCCTCGAGGTGCTGCCGCAGATACTGCAGGACCTGGAATCCGCGTTCGATACCTACTTTGATGCCGACTCACCTACGCCGCTGCCGCCCGTGATCAGGTTCCGCAGCTGGATCGGCGGTGACCGCGACGGCAATCCGAACGTGACTCCGGAAGTGCTGAGGAGCGTGACTGAACTGCAGGCGGAGCTGGCGCGCGAGTCGGCCCAGTCTGATCTGGACCTGATGGTGCAGCGGCTGTCGCTGTGGGACCGGCGCTCGGAGGCCGGAGAGGCGCTGAAGGCCGTAGTGAGCGGAAGGCGGGCTGAGTCCGGCGTGGCAGCCGAACGCTTCCCGGATGAGCCGTACCGCCAGCTGGTCTGGCTCATGCACGAGGGGCTGCTCGCGGAGAAGGGACCGGACGGCGGCTATCCCGCGGGCAGCAAGGGCTATACGGCTGACCTGGAACTTCTCGAGGAGTCACTGGAGGAGAGCGGCAATTCCCGCATTGCCCGTTCGTTCGTCCGGCCGGCGCTCTACCGGGCCTCAGCATTCGGACTGCATCTGGCTGCGCTGGACACCCGCGAGAACTCGTCGGTCCATGAGCGGGTCATTGCCGACCTGTTCGCCCAGGCACGCGTGACGTACGAGTATCAGGAGCTGGCGGAGGAAGAACGCTGCGAGCTGCTCATCCGTGAGCTCCACTCAGGCAGGCCGCTGGCAGGGCTGAACAGCCAGCTGCGCGAAGACACGAGACAGGCGCTTGAGTTCATCTCCGTGCTGCGCCAGACCCGTGAGCGCTACGGCCGGGAGGCTGTCGGCAGCTACGTGGTCTCGATGACCGAGGGTGTGAGCGACGTGCTGGAGGTGCTGGTGCTGGCCCGCGAGGCGGGACTGGCCGACCTGGACGTCACGCCGCTGTTCGAAACCCGTGAGGACCTGGCCAACGCGCCAGGCATCATCCGTGAATTGCTCGCAATTCCCGCCTACCTGCAGCATGTGCAGCGCAGGGGAGTGCAGGAAATCATGATCGGTTACTCGGATTCCAACAAGGACGCCGGTTTCCTGACTGCCAACTGGGCTCTTTACGAGGCGCAGGAAGGCGTCGCCGCGGCCTGCCGGGATGCCGGAGTGAACTGGCGCATCTTCCACGGGCGCGGCACAAGCATCGGCCGGGGCGGCGGGCCGACCGGCCTGGCGATCCTGGCGCAGCCACCGGGTTCCCTGGCAGGCCGCATGCGCATCACCGAGCAGGGTGAGGCGCTGAGCGCCCGCTATTCCGACCGGGACCTGGCGCACCGGCACCTGGAGCAGCTGGTGCACGCCTTCCTCCTGTCGTCCGCCCGCGAGTCAACCGGCCCGGCCGAAGCGCTGCCTGAGCACAGGCGGACAATGAAAAAAGCCAGCGACGCGGCCTTCGCCCGATACCGCGAGCTGCTCGAGGCAGACGGATTCCTGGACTTCTACCATTCAGTCACCCCGATCGAGGAGCTGAGCCGGCTGCAGATCGGTTCGCGACCCGCACGCCGCAAAGGTGAACGTTCGCTCAGGAACCTGCGGGCGATTCCCTGGGTGTTCTCGTGGACACAGTGCCGGGCCATCCTGCCCGGCTGGTTCGGCCTCGGCAGTGGACTTGCCGCGGTGGAACTGAGCGACCTGCAGGCGATGTACCGCGACTGGCCGTTTGTCTCGACCGTGCTTGACTTTGCGCAGATGAGCCTGAAGAAGAGCGACATGACCGTGTTCCGCGCCTGGCTGCAGCTGGTTCCGGACGGGCTGCGCGAGCGCTTCGGCGACATGGTGTTCGCCGAGTATGACCTGAGCGTCAGGCTGGTGGAGGAAGTGACCGGCGAATCGTTCCTGGAGTCGGACACGACTCTGGTGAGGTCCGTTGACCTGCGCAACCCGTATGTCGACCCGCTCAGCTACCTGCAGGTCGAGCTGCTGGAGCGCCTCCGCAGCGGTCAGCTGGACGATGCGGAACGCGACCAGCTGGAGTACTCGATGATGGTCAGCCTGCAAGGTGTCTCAGCTGCACTTCGCAACACGGGCTGACCACTATAATTGCGGGCGTGCCGCTCTCATGCGGCTCAGACCCCCGGCAAATAGCATTAACTGGATTGAATGGGGGTTGGAAGGCCACAAATGGATCTTTTTCAAAGCGGAGGAGTACTCCTCCTGATAATCGTCCTCATCTCCCTCTACGCCGTGTACCTGTTCTTCACCCGCTACTTCAAGCTGGCACGTGAACGGATGGACGTGGACGTGCTGATGAGCAAGGTCAACTCAGCTGTGCTGAGCCGCGATCTGGACACCGCCATCGCGGCCGCCGAGGAACATGGCGGACCGGTGGGCCGGGTGCTGTACAAGGCGCTCAGCCGCGTCCGCTACGGCCGTCCGGCAGTGGAAGCAGCCTTCCAGGAAGGTCTGATCCTCGAGGAGATGAACCTGTCGAAGGGCCTTCGCCCGCTGTCGACCATCGCTCAGCTGGGGCCGCTGCTCGGTCTGCTCGGTACCGTCACCGGCATGATCATCGCCTTCAATGAACTCGCCAACCTGAACATCGGCAACCCCGAGGCACTGGC
>CAZPLV010000125.1:0-5738 GCA_964587295.1 uncultured bacterium | reverse complement strand
GTTATGGCCATTCCCTGCTCCACGGTGGCCGGATAGTGGGTCCTGATCTCGGAGCCGATCCGGTCTTTCAGCGGCGTTATTATCTTGCCCCTGGCGGTATAGTCGTCCGGATTGGCACTGAAGACCAGCAGCAGGTCAAGCGGCAGGCGCACCGGGTAGCCCCGGATTTGCACGTCGCCTTCCTGCAGGATGTTGAACAGTGCCACCTGCACCTTTCCGGACAGGTCCGGAAGCTCGTTCATGGCGAAGATTCCGCGGTTGGCACGGGGCAGGAGTCCGTAATGGATGGCACGCTCATCGCCGAGCCGGGTGCCGAGGCCCGCTGCACGGATGGGATCCAGATCGCCGATCAGGTCGGCGACCGTCACATCAGGAGTGGCCAGCTTTTCTATGTAGCGTTCTTCCCGGGGCAGCCACTCTATGCCGGCTTCATCACCCTGTTCGGCAACAAGCTGCCTGCCTGCCGCGCTGAGCGGTCTGAACGGATCGTCACTGAGTTCCGAACCTGCCAGTACAGGAATCACCTCGTCCAGAAGGGAAACAAGGCTGCGCAGCAGCCGCGTCTTGGCCTGACCGCGCAGGCCGAGCAGAATGAAGTCCTGGCGCGCGAGCAGTGCATTCACCACGGAAGGAATGACGGTGTCATCAAATCCGCTGATGCCCGGAAACAGCTGCTCCCCGGACCGCAATCTGCTGCGGACGTTGTCCCTGAGTTCCTGACGGACACTGCGGCCCGCCTTCTGCTGCCAGGGGCCGGCGCGCAGTTCACCAAGCGTGCTCGGGAGGCTCACGAAACTGGCGTCCGGCTGGGAGTTGGCTGAGGGCAGTAGGACATGGGCCGATGCTAGCACTGTGCTGCCGGGGCTACAGGGCGTGACTGCACTATTGCCGGGGAGCTCTGGGCAAATGCCGGACCTGGCGCCGGCAGGCCCCAACCCATGATGTGATGCCCGGACGCCTGCTAGGCTCAGCATGTGCAAGCGATCACCAATGCCGAAATCATCTCGGTGGGGACCGAGCTCCTGCTGGGTGAGATAGTGGACACCAACAGTGCGTTCCTGGCCGGCGAGCTGGCCAGGGTCGGAATCGACACCTACTGGGCGGTCCGGGTCGGTGACAATGCCGGCCGGCTCGAAAGCGCGCTTGAGGCGGCGATAGCCCGGAGTGATCTCGTCATCCTGACCGGGGGACTGGGGCCGACGGACGATGACCTGACCCGGGAAGCCATCGCCGCGGTTACCGGTGAGACACCGGAGATTGATCCCGGGCTGGAGGAATGGCTGCGGGGCCGCTTTGCCGGCTTCGGCAGGGACATGCCGGAGCGCAACCTGAAGCAGGCGTGGCTCATTCCGTCCGCGGTTGCACTGCCCAATCCTGCAGGTACGGCACCGGGTTGGCTGGTCAGGCTCAACCGGGACGGCCGGCAGGTCCTGGTTGCCGCTCTGCCGGGTCCGCCCCGGGAGCTGCACCAGATGTGGCACAACCACCTTCTGCCCGCACTGGAACTGACGGGTTCGGAGCTGTTCCGGCGCACGTTCAGGACTGTCGGAATCGGTGAGTCGCACCTTGCGGATCTGCTCAGCAGCCAGCTTGCGGCCTCCAATCCGTCGGTTGCGACCTACGCAAAGCGGGATGGCGTGCATGTGCGGGTGGCTGCGAAAGCTGACCGCAAGTCCAGGGCAGCGGAACTGGCAGCGCCTGTGCTTGCGCAGGTGGAACAGCTGCTGGACGGCTACGTCTGGGGCACTGACGAGGACGAACTGCAGGACCTGATAACCACCCGGCTGGCGGAGCGCGGCCAGACCCTGGCGACTGCCGAGGGACCGACCGGCGGACTGCTCATGGAAACCCTTACAGCCGCGCCGGAGGCGGAAGCGGCCTACCTTGGCGGCGTGTTAGCATGGGCGGCGCAGGCGATGGGAATACTCGGTATGCCTCGGCCAGCCGAACAGGGGCACTCGGGCGAAAAGCTCGCTGGCCTGATGGCCGAAGCGGCCCGGGAGACCTTCACTGCGGACTTCGGTCTGGCCACCTTTGCTTTTGGCCCGTCCGGACGTCCAGGCGAGCAGGCCGACGTCGCTGAGGTTTTCATCGCCCTGACCGGAAGCAGCCAACCCGCAGTCAGGCGCATTGAGCTACCCCGGGAAGACGCCGCCTGGCAGCGCGAGAGAATCATGATTGCCGCATTGCACCTCACCTGGTCGCAGCTCCGCAGCTGAGTCTGCTGAGAAATACAAACAGTTCCTGCGCGATGAACCGCAGGAACGGAGGCGGCCATGAAACTATTGAGTACTGAATGCAAGGCAGGAGACAAACGCAGTTCCATTGACACTCACGCAGGTACGGCATGAGCTGGCCGGTCTGGCTGCTGCTCGTCATCCTGGCGGCAGGAGTCAGCTGGTACCTTGGCAGACAGGGCACCAGCAGGCGCGACCAGCAGGCACTCGAGGAAGCCCGGCGTGAAGCCGAGGGCATCATCTCGCGCAGCGAGGCCGATGCACGTCGCACCCTTGAGAGTGCCGAACTTGAGTCCCGCCAGCTGCTTGAACGCGAGCGGCTCAGGATCAGCGAAGAAGAGCAGCGCAGCCGGCAGCAACAGGAGCAGGAACTCGGTCGTCTGCGCCAGCAGCTTGAAACTGATATCGAACGCGGCCGCGAGGACCTTCAGCGTCAGCGGAACGATCTGCGCGAAGTCCGCGAGGAACTGCGCCGCGACCGGGAGAAGCTCGAGCAGAATGAGGAGCGCCTCAACCGGCGTGGGGAGCAGCAGGACGCCCGCGCCATCCGGCTTGACGAGGCGGAAAGCCGCCTCGACGATGCGGTTGAGCAGCTCCGCATCCGTGAACAGGATCTGGATGAGGGCCTGGCCCGGGTCGAGCGGGAGCTTTTCTCCGTTGCCCAGCTGACGCGTGAACAGGCAACCGAGCTGATCATGCAGCAGCTCGACCGGGAACTGGAGCGGGAGAAAGCCGCCCGCGTGCGCGCAAGCATCGAACGTGCCGACTCCGAAGCGCGCCACCGCAGCTTCGACATCATCGCGCAGGCAATCCAGCGCAGCGCATCCGAAGTGTCCGCCGCCATCTCGGTGTCGGTCGTACCGATTCCCAGCGACTCGATGAAGGGCCGTATCATTGGTCGTGAGGGCCGGAACATCCGGGCTTTTGAGAGCCTGACCGGCGTGGACCTCATCATTGATGACACACCCGAGGCGGTACTGCTGTCGAGTTTCAATCCGCTCCGCCGCGAGGTCGCCAAACTGGCCCTGTCCGAACTTGTTTCCGACGGCCGGATCCATCCGGCCCGCATAGAGGAAGTTGTCGCCCGGGCGCAGCAGGACATGCAGAATTACATCCGCGACCGCGGAGAGGAAGCAGCGCTCGAAGCGAACGTCGTGGGCATAAAACCTGGCATGCTTCAGCTGCTGGGGCGGATGCATTTCCGCACCTCGTACGGCCAGAATGTCCTGCGCCACAGCGTCCAGGTCGCACACCTGTGCGGCATCATCGCTGCGGAACTGGGAATCGACGAGGCCATGGCCCGTCGTGCGGGACTTCTGCACGACGTCGGCAAGTCGATTGACCGTGAAATCGAGGGCACCCACACGGAAATCGGTGCCAACCTGGCCCGCCGTTTCGCGGAGCCGGCCGAAGTCATCGATGCGATTCTCAACCACCACGATGTCGACCGGGCCGAGACGCTCTACCCCGTACTGGTGCACGCTGCCGATGCAATCTCCGCAGCCCGTCCCGGTGCGCGCCGCGAGAGCCTCGAAAGCTACCTCAAGCGCCTCGAGGGACTGGAGAGCATCGCCACCAGCTTCCCCGGTGTCGAGAAGAGCTACGCCATCCAGGCCGGGCGCGAAATCCGCATCATCGTTGAGCCCGACAAGGTTGACGACGACAGCGCGGTACTGCTGGCACGTGACATTGCCAACCGGATCGAGCAGGATATGGAGTATCCGGGGCAGGTGCAGGTCACCGTCGTCCGGGAGTCCAGGGCGGTTGAGTACGCCCGCTAGGGTCGCAACAGTCACAGGACCTGAATTGTGGGGCCGCCTCCGGGTGGCCCCGCTGTTGTTTATGGCCGGCTGCGGCCCGGTGCCGGAGGCGCCCCGCTTCGGATATACTTCGGCTGACCCGGACATGACGTCCGGCGACACTCAGAGTTGGTCAGTGGACCAGAAGCCACAACAACATGAGAGGTAAAGATGCCTGTCCAGCAGCAGCCCTACGCCCCTGAGTCCCAACACTCCGGCAACAGATGTCCGTAAACAATGAAATCAAGCTCTTCAGCGGCACCGGCACCCCCAGTCTTGCGCACGCGGTAGCCGGGCAGCTCGGAACCGGAATCACCCATGGGACGGTGTCCCAGTTCCCTGACGGGGAAACCCGCATCAACATCGAGGAGTCTGTGCGCGGTGCGGACTGCTTCGTGATCCAGTCAACCAGCTCTCCGGTCAATCACAACCTGATGGAGCTGCTGGTGATGGCCGATGCGTTGCGGCGGGCCTCGGCCGGGCGCATCAATGCGGTCATTCCGTACTTCGGTTACGCCCGCCAGGACAAGAAGGTCCAGGCGCGGGAACCGATCACCGCCAAACTGGTAGCCAACCTGCTGGAAACCGCCGGCGTCGACCGGGTCATAACCGTCGACCTGCATGCCGGCCAGATTCAGGGTTTCTTCGACGTGCCGGTCGATCACCTGACGGCCATGGACATCCTGGCAGCCCATCTTGAGACCACCGACCTGAGCAACAGCGTAGTCGTGTCTCCTGATGTGGGCCGGGCAATCGAAGCGCGGCGACTTGCCAACCGGCTGCACCTGCCGCTGGCGATGCTCTACAAGCGGCGCACCAGCCCCACCGAGACCGAGGTCACACATGTGATCGGTGAAGTGGAAGGAATGCGGCCGATTTTCATCGACGACATGATCACCACCGCAGGCACCATGCGCCGGGGCATCGACAGCGTGCTCAGGCTCGGAGCCACCGATGACATCACGGTGGCGGCAACGCATGCCGTGTTCACGCCCCCTGCCCTGGAACGCCTGTCCATTCCGGCCGTGAAGCGCATTGTGGTCACCGACACCGTGCCGTTTGAGCCTTCGGACCCGCGGGTGGAAATCCTGTCAGTCTCCGGACTGCTCGCACAGGCAATTCACAACGTGCACAACAACGAGTCGGTCAGCTCCCTGTTCAGCAGCTGAGTTCCTCAGGCGTCACTACTGATCACGGATATCCGTCCGTCCACCTCGAGGATGGCCCAGCGGACTTTCTGCAGCTCGTCCAGACCTGCTTCCCTGATGGCTGCCATTATCTCGTCGGCAGTAACGCGTTCACGGTCCATGCCGGCTTGCAGCAACACACCGTTCTGAACCAGCACACGTGGCTCGCCCTCCACAGCGCGGGCCAGGTTCGGTTTCAGGTAGTGCAGCAGCGAGGTCAGGAACACCAGCAGCAGCAGGGTGGCCACGCCGGTCAGTCCGGTGACCAGCGAGAAGTCGTCGCCGCCCGGTATGGCCTGGGCGGTTATTTCCGGGATGAGCAGCAGCGTGACAAGCTCTATCGGGGACAGTTCGCCAAACTCGCGCTTGCCTATGACCCGAAGGCCCATGTACACGAACAGGTAGATGATGGCGACACGCATTACGGTTTCCATGAATGCCTCCTACGGCAGAACCAGGCTGCTGATGCTGAACTGTTCCTCGCCTGCCGAATGATGCACGGTCAGTTCAGTCCG
>CAZPLV010000124.1:0-5748 GCA_964587295.1 uncultured bacterium | reverse complement strand
GCTGAGCGGACGTTCCGGTCAGCGCGTCGAACTGCGCACTCCCAGGCGCGGTGACAAGGTCGAACTGATGGGCATGGCCGAGCGCAACGCCAACACCGGTCTGGAGAGTGAACTGGCCCTGCTGGAACGGCGCGGCGAGGCGCCCGGCGTCAAGGAACTGCAGCAGCTGCTCGGCCTGCAGGACGCACCCTGGCGCATCGAAGGCTTCGACATCAGCAACCTGATGGGCACCCACACCACCGCCAGCATCGTGGTGTTTGAAGGCGGCCGCTCCAAACGCAGTGCCTACCGGCGCATGCGCATCCGTGACCTGGACAAGCCCGATGATTTCTTCAGCATGCACCAGGTCGTCTACCGGCGCTTCACGGGCCAGCTGATGGACCGCATGGAAATGCCTGACCTGCTGCTGATTGACGGTGGCAAAGGCCAGCTGTCCGCGGCCCGCCGCGCGCTGGATGACGCCGGCATCGACATGCCCATCCTGGGCCTGGCCAAGAAGCAGGAAACGATCATCAGTGAAGCCAGGGGTGAAGTGATCGTGCCCCACACGCATCCGGGACTCAGGCTGTTGATCAACATCCGCGACGAGGCACACCGGGTGGCGGTCGGCTACAACCGCAAGCGGCGCGGCAGTGCCATGACCGCCTCAATCCTCGATGAGGTTCCCGGCATCGGACCCAAGCGCCGCGACGCGCTGCTGGCGCACTTTTCCAGCATTGATGAACTGAGGCAGGCACCGGTTGAGCAGCTCGCCGCCATACCCGGCGTCGGGCAGAGGGCAGCAGAAAACGTCAAGGAGTTCTTTGCGGAGCAGGCTCTCTGAACTCGGCCTGCCAGCGTTCCACCGGAAGGCTCATCCAGATGCTTACCCGGTTGACGTCACCCGGTTTCACCTCACGCTGCAGCTCACGGAAGCCCACCTTGCGGAATGACGCCTGGGCGCGCAGGTTGTCCTCATAGGTCGACAGGCGCACCTGCCTCAGGCCGACTTCAGTGAAGGCCAGCTCCAGCAGCTGCTTCACAGCCTCCGTGCCGTATCCCCGGCCCCAGTACTTCTTCTCACCGATGATGATGCCGAGTGTGCCGGTACCGTCCCTGATGTCATAAAGCTGAACCAGACCGATGAATTCACCGTCATCGGCGATGACGCCATAAAGCTCCCGGTCGCTGCGCAGGTTGTCGAGCCACATGGCCGAACGCAGTACCAGAAGCGGCACACGACTCGGTGGCGTGCCGTTCAGGTGCGATATTTCCGGGTCACGGAAATGCTGCTGCACCCTTCTCCACGCGCTGTTGTCCAGTCGGTTCAGCGGGACCAGCCGCACCAGGCTCGTTTCAGGGACCATCAGTCAAGAGTCTAGCAAGGGAGTCAGGCGCAGTTTCACGACAGCCGGCCGTCCGGTATAAGGTGATTTGCAATGGACTCCGAACGCAAGATAAACCTGGACGTTTTCGTGCAACGTTTCCGGAAGCTCCGCGACAGCATCGGCCGGGTCGTTCTCGGCCAGGAAGCCGTCGTGGAGGAGATGCTCATCGCGGTGCTGGCCCGCGGGCACGTGCTCATCGAGGGCGCCCCCGGGCTGGGCAAGACACAGCTGGTCAAGACATTCGCCAGCGCCACCGACCTCGAGTTCGGCCGTATCCAGTTCACCCCAGACCTCATGCCGGCCGATGTGACGGGCACCAACGTCTACGTCGATGACGGCCGCCAGTCCCGCTTTGAATTCCAGCCGGGCCCGGTCTTCGCCAACGTGCTGCTGGCCGACGAGATCAACCGCGCCACCCCGCGAACCCAGTCGTCACTGCTCGAGGCGATGCAGGAGCACTCGGTCACCTCATCGGGAAAACGTTACGCGCTGCCCGAGCCGTTCATCACCCTGGCAACCCAGAACCCGCTGGAAATGGAAGGCACCTACCCGCTGCCGGAAGCGCAGCTGGACCGGTTCCTGTTCAAGGTGCTGATCGAACGGCCCGACCAGGCGACGCTCAGGCAGATTCTGGTCAGCACCACCGGCCGGGAGCAGCCCGAGGTTGAGAAGGTGTTCAGGCGCGAGGAGATGCTTGACCTGCAGCGCCTGCTGCGCGCCGTCCCGGTGGCCGACAGTGCCCTGGACTGGGTCGTGCAGCTGATAGAAGCGAGCCACCAGCACCCGATGCTGCGGCTCGGTGCCAGCCCGCGCGGAGCACAGGCCATCACCCTGGCCGCCAAGGGTTACGCACTTGCGGCCGGCCGGCCCAACGTCGAACTTGATGACCTGCGCCGGGCCGCCCTGCCTGCCCTGCGACACCGCCTGCTGCTCAGCTTTGAGGCGGAGGTCGAGGGAGTCAGCACTGACGACGTCGTGGGTGAGCTGCTGTCCGGCATGGGTGCCGCCACAAACCGCCGCAGGTGATTGACCGGCGCACCAGGGCGCTGCTGGACCGTTACAGCCTGGCAACCCGCACCCTGAGCAATGAAGCCGGCGAGCGCATGGCGCGTGAAGCCGGCCAGAGCGTCGAGTTTCATGACTTCCGGCAGTACCAGCCGGGCGACGAGCTCAGGTACGTCGACTGGCGCGCCTTTGCCCGCACCGGCCGGCTCTACACGCGGCTGCACCAGGCTGAACGCACAATCCGCCTGCATCTGCTGCTTGACACCAGCGGCAGCATGAGTCTGTTCGGCAAGGCCGAGTTCATGGGCCAGCTGGCCCGGCAGCTGCTTTACCTGGCGCAGCGTGAATCAGTCGTTCAGGTGCACACCCTGGGCGGCAAGCACAGCCGGCCGCTCCTGGGCGTGAGGGCGGTGGCGCAATCGTGGAGCTTCCTGGACAGCATCGGGGACGGGCAGTCAGAGGCGCCGCTGCCGGTGGAGGGCATCCGCAGTTTCGCAACCCAGGCCGCGCTGCGCGGCGGCCGGGCACTGGTGCTTGTTCTGTCGGACCTGCTGGACCCGAATCCGCTGCGACCGGCGCTCACGGCGCTGCGGGCACGCGGCTTCGACGTCAGTTTCCTGCAGCTGCTGGCCGATGATGACCTTGAACCGGTGGAGGACATGCTGGAAATCGAGGACGTGGAAAGTGCCGAGCGGATGCAGGTGGGTCCCGCCGAGATCCGGGCTTACCGCGGCGCCGTGCTCAGCTTTGTGGGCCGCACCCGCAGCGCAATTCTGAGGGCCGGCTTCCGCCACCTGCTGCTGCGCGTACCGCGCATGGACGACGAGGAAACGCTGGGGCGCGAAGTGTTCCGCGCGCTGCTGCAATCCGGAATCGTCATCCGCCGCTGAGACCACGGGCTAAACTCAGATACCGTGGCAATGCTGGGCAAGACAATCGGGGACCTGCAACTCATACGGCTGATCGGCAAGGGAGCCACAGCCCGTGTGTTCCTTGCCAGCGATGGCGCCGAGGTGAAGGCCGTCAAGCTGTTCCCGGCCAGCCACCGTGACCGGGCTGAACGCGAGCTGGAACTCGGCCGGGACCTGACGCACGTGAATCTGAATCCGGTGGAGTCACTGCACGACGCCGACGGGCAGCCTGCCCTGGTCATGCCGTTCGTGCAGGGCCTGACACTGAGCGCCTGGCTGCAGGAGAACCAGGATCCGACCGCGTTCCTGCAACTGGTGCCCAGCCTGGTGGACGCGCTCGCCTACCTGGCTGAGCGCGGAATTGTCCACCGTGACCTGAAACCTGAAAATCTGATTGTCACGCCTGCCGGTCCGCTGAAACTGGTTGATTACGACCTGGCGACCAGGACCAACAGCAGCGACAGGCCCGCACTGGTGGCCGGCACACTCGCTTTCCTGAGTCCCGAGCAGGCCAGCAGCCAGCCGGTCTCACCGGCGAGTGACCTGTATTCCCTGGGCGTACTGCTGTACTGGGGCGTCTGCCGTGAAGTGCCGTTTTCCGGCGAACCGGCCGAGGTTCTGGCAGCCCACCGCACCAGACGGCCGGCACTGGTATCCGAGCTCAGGCCGGATCTGCGCGGCATGGATGAGCTTGTTGCCGGTCTGCTGGAAAAGGACCCGGCACTCCGGCCGGGCCACGCTGAAGTGCGGACTGCAGTGGACGGGTTGCTGGCCGGCACAGACAGGTAGAATGGCCCCAATGGTTCCCCGCATACTCATGTCCGGCCTGGGTCTGGTTACCGCACTGTGCCTGTGGCTGGTGCCCTGGGCGGCAATCAACCGAGAAACCGGCGCCCGCAGCGCCCTTTTGCTGCTGCCCGACCGAATTGTCGACTTCACCGGCCGCGTTGACCCGTTCATGGTCGAAGGCATGGGCCTGGTGCTCATACTTTCGCTCATTGGTGCCGGCCTTCTCATGGTGGCCGGCCTGCTGCGCGGCAACCTGAACCGGCTGCTGTGGATTATCGGCGGCGCGCTGCTCGTGTTCGCCACTGTCAGCGGTCTGGACAGGTTCAGCGACGGAGTCGACCAGGCGCGCTTCAACTCCGTGATCGGCACTATCCAGTCGACGGTTGACAATCCGCGCCCCGTGCATGACGTGGAGGCACTTGAACAGCTCGTGGCTGATTCCGGCGAACTGGAACTGTCGCAGGTCCTGACGCGCTCCGAGGCGGGCGGGCTGCTGATAAGACGGCTGCCGTTCGCCAATTCAGGGATTGCCCTGGCCGGCTTCATGGCCATGGTCAGCGGCATAATTGCCCTTGTTTACGGCTTCACTTTCCTGCCGGTGGTCAGCAACATGCTCAACCGCACGATCAGGGCCGCAGCCGTACCGGCCGTGTCGATCCTGCTGGCTCTGTTTGCCTCCGGGATCGTCATCCTGCTGCTGCAGCCGACCCCGATGGGTTCGGGTGTTGGCGACCTGTCCCTGATGGAACGGTTCACCGGCCGGGCTGACACCGTCTGGTACGCGTTCATGACGCTGTTCTCCGGCTCGCTGGCCACATTCCCCGGCTTCCTCGAGGCGCTCAAGTTCTCGACCCCACTGATATTCGTGGGACTGGCGCTCGCCTTTGGATTCCGGGCCGGCCTTTTCAATATCGGGGCTCCGGGCCAGATGACGCTCGGTGGCATCAGCGCCATGCTGGTCGGTGTTTACATGCCCGGACCGATGTGGCTGGTACTGCCGGCCGCCGTGCTTGCCTCCGCCGTCGGTGGTGCCATCTGGGGCGCCGTACCCGGCTGGCTGCGGGCCCAGTTCGGGGCGAGCGAAGTCATCAGCACCATCATGATGAACTACATCGCGGCCAGCCTCATGCTGTTCCTGCTGTCATCAAACCCCACCTTCGCCGCACCGGCCCTCGCCGCGCTGCGCTTCCTGGGACTGGCCGTCCTGGTGCTTATCGTGCTCATGCTCATCCCGCCTGTGAGACGGCTGCTGAGTGTGCGGCCGCGCATCAGCGTGGCGGCCACGGGTGTGCTGCTGCTTGGTGGCATGCTCGTCACCGGCCTGCCTGAGCAGGGCAATCCGCCCGTGTCCGTGCAGATGCCGTTCAAGGCGCCCGGCTCCGAGCCGAAGAGCTACCCGCTGCAGCTGAGTGCGCGCCTGCCGCAGCTGCCGGCCATCATGGGCATAGACCTGAGCGAGAACCCGGGAGTGAACATCGTGCAGGCCAACCTGGCCACTCCGATCGGGCCGACCGCATTCATCCTGGCGCTGTTCCTGCTGCCCCGCAGACGCGTGCGCGGCTTCTGGCTGCGGATGATTGTGTCTGCCGCAATCGGTGCTGTCGCCTGGCTGCTGGCGCTTCTGTTCGGTCTGGGCAGCGTGCGCATGGTCATTCCGCCCACCACACTGAACGTGT
>CAZPLV010000123.1:0-5772 GCA_964587295.1 uncultured bacterium | reverse complement strand
GTCACGGCTGCAGTAAAGTCGTTCATCGACACCACGGTGATGCGCCGGGAGGCGTTCGGCTATCCACCGTTTGCCCAGCTCGCACGCGTCGAAATCACGGCGCGCGACCGTGCCACTGCAGAACGGGAAGCCAGGCGCCTCCACGGGTCCATGCTGGCTCTGGGCGCCCGGGAGGCAGATCTGCTCGGACCGGTGCCGGCTGGCGTCGCCCGTCTGCGCGGTCGCTACATATGGCAGTTGCTGGTCCGTTCAGCTGACCAGGCGCAGTTCCGTGAGCTGCTGGCGTCCGTTCCGGGTTCGCAGCAGGGCGCCCGTTTCCGGGTGGATGTTGATCCACGTGACGTATCCCTGGAACTCGACTGAGCGGCTTACGGTCCGTGGCCTTACAATGGCTTACGGTGATCCGGTGACTGAACTGCGCAACAGGCGTGCCAACTTCGACTACGAAATTCTGGAGACCTTCGAGGCCGGCCTGGTACTGACCGGCAGCGAAGTGAAATCATTGCGTGCCGGCGGTGCTTCCATCAGTGAATCTTTCGCCCGGGTGCGGGGTCAGGAAGTGTTTGTGGAAGGCATGAACATTCCTGTTTATGCCCAGGCGAGCTACAACAACCACGAACCGCTGAGAACCCGCAAACTGCTGCTGAACCGCCGCGAGATCACGCAGCTGAAAGCCGGGGTCGAGCAGCGTGGCTTGAGTATCGTGCCCCTGAAACTGTACTTCAAGGACGGCTGGGCCAAAGTCCTGGTCGGCCTCGGTCGTGGCCGCAAACGCCATGACAAACGGCAGCGCGAGGCTGAACGCGACGCGAAGCGCCAGATCGACAGTGCCCTGAAAGGGGAACGGTGACCAGGGCTGCCTGGCTGCTGCTTCTGCTGCTGGCAGGCTTCACAGCCGGACAACCCGAGCTGCTCGTCAACGGACAGAGCGCAGGATCGGTTGACCAGCACACGGTCGCCGGTGTGTCCTATGCCGGTGCGCATCAGCTCAGTGGCGCGATCGGTGCTGAGCTGGAACTGCTCGACACCAGCGTGAGTCTGCGCATGGCGGGCCGCTTGCTCCAGCTGCGCATAGCAGCCGACCCGCAGCGTGCCCTGGATGCACCGGACGCGGCAGCACTTGACGGAAGACCGGTTGAAGGCACTGCGGCAGTTCGCCTGCCCAACGGCAGTCTGCTGCTGCCGGTCAAGACGGTAGCCCAGGCGTTTGGCGGCCACGTGACGGTGCTGAGTGGCACCAGGGACGCGGTCGAGGTCCGCATGCCAACTGCCCGGCTGAGCGCCCTGAACGGCAGTCCATCGCGTGTGAGCATCGATGTAAGCGCACCCGTGCCCTACACGGTTTACTACAACGAACCGCTCGCCACCCTGCAGATCAGCTTCGAACGCAGCGAGTTCAGTGGCGTCGACCCGGTCAGCGGGAGTGGCACCTGGAGCGAGGCCTGGCTGCTCAGCAGCGCCGGTCAGCCTGAGCTCCGGATCAGTCTGACGGAAGGCAGCAGTTACCAGGTGCACAGTGAGCGCCTCGCATCCGGCTGGCGGCTCTCTGTGGCAGTCAGCGGGCACAGTGCCGTGACCGCGACCCCGGACCCGCCGCCAGCAGCGCGCAGCGGTCAGCTCACGGTTCTGCTTGATCCGCCTGCGGACCGGCAACTGCTCGACCTGGCGCTTGCTGTGGCCAGCGAGTTGCGTGAGAACGGGCTGGAAGTTCTGCTGACGCGTCAGTCCACGGAAAGGGCTGACGTGTCCCTGCTTGCCGCGGACCGGGCCAACCTGTACATGCAGCTGGCCACGGCCTCTGCGGGGATTTCACTGCACTGGCTCGCAGACGCGGCTGATGCTGATGGGCTGCAGCGGGCAGCGGAACTGTCCCCGGGTGCCCAGCCAGCTGTGGAACGGCTGCGCCGGCGACTGCTGCTCGGTGAGTTCGGTTCCCGCCTGCAGGCGGAAGAACAGGCACTCAGCCTGAAAGAGGACCTGCAGAGTGCGCAGCTGTCCGGCCTGCCGCTGACGCAGCTCGCTGTGTCCGCGGGCCATGGCCTTCTGTTGAGGGTCAGTGCCGGGCAGGCTGCGGATCCTGAGCTGCCGCAGCGGCTTGCTGCCGGCATAATCCGCGCACTGGGGGCCAGATGAACGTCCGTCCCGATGCATTCCGGCGGGCGCTGCGCTCGCCCCAGGTAATCCTGTCGATATTCGCGCTGCTGGGCGCCATTATCGCCGTTTTGCTCGTGCGTCCGGCACCAGTGACGGTCGAACCGTTCGAACTGCCGGAAATAGAGGAACAGCAATTGATGACGGAGGAGGTCAGACTGATCACGTTTGACCGCTTCAACCTTGAGATACCCATGCGGCAGACCCTGGCGGTCCCTGCAGACCGGACCGGGCGGGCCCGGGCGATCGTGGCTGCAGTCCGCGAGCAGCTGATCGGGGAGAGCGGCTCCTGGCCTGCTGATCTGCCGCAGCCAGCCGTTTTTGTCACGGATCAGGCTGGTGCTGAAGTTGTCGTGGTTGACCTTGCGGTGAGTGAAACAGCCGGCTTTGCCGCCGGTGACCTTGAGCGGCTGCAGCTGAGTCTGCAGCGCACCCTTTCAGAGGCGGGCTACGCGCAGGTGGTGCTGCTCACTGATGGTGAGGAACAGCTGAACCCACCTGCGCCAGCACAACCGGACTGAAACTCAGGGGTACATGCGGGTGAGCATGCGCGGGAACGGAATCACTTCGCGCAGGTGATGAACGCCGGTTATCCAGGCGAGCGTCCGCTCGAAGCCGAGACCGAAACCTGAATGCGGAACACTGCCGAAACGGCGCAGGTCCAGGTACCACTCGAACGCCTCACGCGGCAGCTTGTGCTCACGGATGCGCTGTTCAAGAAGCTCCAGGTCGGCAATGCGCTCTGAACCGCCCACAATCTCACCGTAACCATCTGGCGCAATCAGGTCTGCGGCCTTAACCCGGCTCGGATCGTCGGCGTACGGTTCCATGTAGAACGCCTTGGCCTCGGTTGGCCAGCCGGTGATGAATACGGGCCGGTCGAACTCCTCGCCCAGCATCGTTTCATGCGGTGCGCCGAGGTCATCGCCCCATTCAAGCCTGTGGCCACGCTCAGCCAGGAAGGCGAGTGTTTCGTCATAGGTGAGCCGCGGGAAGCTACCATTGGCTGCGCCCTCGAGCCGGCTGGTGTCGCGCTCCAGGATATCCAGCTCGTTGCCGCGCCGCTCCAGGATTCGACCGACCAGGTAGCTGACGAACTCTTCCTGCAGCTGCAGGCTCTCCACGAAGGACTGGAAGGCAACTTCAGGCTCAACCATCCAGAACTCGAGCAGGTGCCTCCTGGTCTTGCTTTTCTCGGCACGGAAAGTCGGTCCGAACGTGTACACCTTGCGGTGCGCCATGGCTCCCGCCTCGGCGTATAGCTGGCCGGACTGGGACAGGTAGGCCTTGTCGCCGCCGAACAGGTCAATCTCGAACAGGTTGGTTGTGCCTTCCACAGCCGTCGGCATGAAGAAAGGCGCGTCAAAACGGATGAAGTCCCGTTCGGCGAAGAAGTCCTGGATGCCGCGGCTCAGCTCGTCGCGCACACGCAGGATTGCCCATGGTGCCCGGTGCCGGAGGTACAGATGGCGGTTGTCCATGAGAAAGTCAACGCCGTGTTCCTTCGGAGTGATCGGGTATTCGCTGGCGGCATGCACCACTTCGACCGCAGTCACTTCGACTTCGACGCCTGACTTGCTGCGGTCATCCGCACGGACTTCGCCCGTGACCTTGAGACTGCTTTCCTGGGGAAGGCTGCGCACCTCGTCCCAGGCCTCGTCGCCCACGCTGCTGCGGAGCAGCACACCCTGGACGAAGCCGGTACCGTCACGCAGCTGGAGGAAGGCTATCTTGCCGCTTGAACGCAGGCCGGTGAGCCAGCCTGTGAGCGCTACTGTCTGGCCGATTCTGTTCGGCAGCTGATTGATGGTGGCATCTTGCATACAGTTATTGAGTTTAGCCCTATTCGGAGTCGCCGCTGGCAGCCGGGGTGCTCAGGGCTTCCTCAAAGGCCGCCACTATGCCGCAATTCTCCACATCTCCGGCAACGGCGTCGAAGCGTGACTTCAGTTCATCGGTTGCGTTGGCCATGATCACCGGATGGCCGACGATATCCAGCATCGGCACGTCGCCCTCGCTGTCACCGATGGCCATCACGTCCTGCAGCGGAATCCGCATGGTGTCGCACAGATGCCTGACTGCACTGCCCTTGTCCGTTCCGGCCCTGGTCACGCTTATGAAAGCCGTGCCGGGCATCCCGGGTGAAGTCGCAAACGACACTTCCACTTCCGGAATCCGGATCGATTCGACGTCAGCCCGGTTCTCCACGGGCAGCATCCATTGCGCCCGGACCACGGGTTCGTCCTGGATGACTTCCGTCAGGTCGCGCACCTGGAATTTGACGCCGAGCATTTCTGCGTGCTGTTCACTCTGGGCATTGTTGCGTTCAATGAACATGCCGTTGGGAGTGTAAATCTCAAGTACGTAGCCGAGCTGGCGGGCGTGCCGGATCAGTTCGGCCACGCTCGCCTCGCGCAGCGCTGCGACCAGTGAAGTGTCGCCATCAACGTAGGTGACGAGTGCACCGCTGTTGAATACATGCGGATTGCGCGGTCCGATCCGTTCCGCAATTTTCAGGGCAAGGCCTGAGTTGGGCCTGCCCGTGCAGACGGCGAGTTTCACACCTGCGGCCTGCAGTTTGTCGATGCCCTGCCATACGCATGGCAGCACCTGGCCGCTCTGGCCGATCATGCTTCCGTCGAGGTCAACTATGACGAGGGGCAGCATCAGTCTGTCACTCCTATGCCGAGTTCCACGAGCTGACTGTTTTCCAGTGGTCCCGGTGCCCCGGTGAGGGGATCGGAGCCACTCTGGTTTTTCGGGAAGGCGATGGTATCGCGGATGCTGTTCACGCCGGCCAGCAGCATGATGAGCCGGTCAAGGCCCCAGGCAACCCCACCGTGCGGGGGCGTGCCGTAGGCGAGTGCGTCGAGGAAGAAGCCGAACCGTTCGCGGGCTTCACCGTCACTGAAGCCCAGTACCCTGAACACCTGCTGCTGCACATCAGGACGGTGGATACGGATGCTGCCGCCGCCGATCTCATTGCCGTTCAGAACCAGGTCGTAGGCCTGGGCGCGCACCCGCTGAGGGTCACTGGCCAGCAGTCCGATGTCATCCTCATGGGGCATCGTGAACGGGTGATGCATGTAGGTGAGGCTGCCGTCATCGCCGGTGTCAAACAGCGGGAAGTCAACCACCCACAGGAACTGCAGTTCATCACTGGTGCGCAGGCCGAACAGGTCGGCAAGCTGAAGCCGGACGGCGCCAAGGGCGGTGCAGGCAGTGTTCCAGTCAGCGGTGACAAACAGGAGCAGGTCACCCTCATCTGGGGCCAGCTGCTCAAGTGCGGGAAGTTCCTCTCCCATGAACCTGGCAACGGGGCCGCTGAAGCCGTCCTCGCTGCGCCTGAGCCAGGCCAGGCCGCCTGCTCCGTGCTGTTTGGCACGCGCTTCCAGATCGCCGATGACCTTGCGGCTCGCACTGGCGGCTGCGCTTGCGGGCACTGCCAGTACCCGCGTTACCGCACCGTTGCCGATGGCGGCGGAAAAAGCCTTGAATTCACTGTTCCTGAACAGTTCGGTGGCGTCCTGCAGCTTCAGGTCAAAGCGCAGGTCCGGCTTGTCGCTGCCGTAGCTGTCCATGGCTTCATGCCAGGAGATGCGCCTGAATGGCGTGGTCAGG
>CAZPLV010000122.1:0-5777 GCA_964587295.1 uncultured bacterium | reverse complement strand
AGGAACAGGTCCGCGTCGAATTCCGCACCTACCGCCTCTCCAACGCGCTGGCCAGTGAACTGGCAGCCGTACTCAGCGGCGCCCAGGGAGCCCTGTTCCAGGCCGCCGCACAGGAAGACAGCGATGGGGACGGAGTTGCTGCTCCGGGAAGTGACAACCTGTTCAACGTCACTGCAGATAACCGCACCAACAGCCTGGTGGTCACGGCCCCGGCCGGAGTCCAGGCCCAGGTGGCGGCCCTGCTGGAAGAGCTGGATACCGCGCAGCGTCAGGTGAACGTACAGGTCCGCCTCCAGGAGATCCACGTCAGCACTGCTGACCGGCTCGGCATCAACATTGCCGGCGGAATCGGCCAGCTCAGCACCAGTATCCTTGAGGGCGGCCTGAGCTTCCTGTTCGATCCGCATGCCGCTGTCAGCGCCTTCAACATCGGCGCGGTTCTTGACGCCCTTGAAACGCAGGGTCTCTCCCGCAGGGTTGATGACAGCAGCCTCACCGTGCTGAACAATGCCGAAACCAGCATCCAGGCCGGCGGCACCATCCTGATCAGCATTCCAGGCGCCTCAGAAAACATCGAACGGACCATTCCTTACGGTGTGCAGATTGACGTCACTCCACGGATCAGCGCTGATGACCGCATCACCCTGACAATCGAAGCGAAGGTCGAAGACGTTCTGAGCACCACCAACGACCCCCAGCTGCTTGAGCTATCAACCCGGGCCGTATCCTCGACCATCACTCTGGAGCCCGGTCAGACCGTGCTCCTGTCCGGTCTGATGCAGAACCAGTACACGGAAAGCGTGAACCAGGTGCCCATACTGGGTAACCTGCCGATCATTGGTGGCCTGTTCCGCAGCACCCTTGCCGAGCTGAGCGAGACCGAGCTGCTGATCGTCGTTACAGCGGACGTGCTTGACTGACGTACTGAATTGAGGACATGCCAGTCTGCCTCGCTCCGGAGCACTCCGGAGCGAGGTTTTTCGTTATCCCGGGCGGCGCCCGTAATGATAGGCTTCGGCATGTCAGCCAGCAATCTGACGCTGGGAAGCAGCGGACACCACTATCTTGATGAGGACCGCCCGGTCACCTGGGTGGCCCTCGCCGGTTTCATGGGCACCGGCAAGAGCCGGATCGGCTGGGAGCTGTCGCGGCGCCTCAGCCTGACTTTCATTGATACAGACCGGGTCGTTGAACGCGTCAGCAACCTCCGTATCGCCGACATATTCGAGACGTTTGGCGAGCAGACTTTCCGCGATTACGAATCCGAAGTCGTGCGGCGCTCTCTGCGCCTGGACAATGTCGTCGTGTCCACCGGAGGTGGCACGGTGCTCAGACCCCAGAACCGGCAGCTGCTGAAGAGCCGTGGTCCGGTGGTGGTCCTGCAGGCCAGTCCCGAAACCATCTACCGCCGCACACGGCGCAACAAGCGTCCGGTACTGGAGATGGGCGATCCCGAGGAACGGATAAGGACGCTGCTTGAACAGCGGACGGAAGCGTATCTGGACGTGGCCAGCATCATCGTCTCCACTGACGGTCGCGAAAGCGTGGATGTGGTCGAGGAGATAGTCGAGAAGCTGTTTGAGTGGAGTGACGCGAATGCCTGAACTGGACTCCGCGCTGAGACTCAGGATTGACGTGGCTGAACCTTATGAGGTGCTGGTGGGTCCTGATCTCATCCGTCACCTCCCGCGGCTCATTCCCAACCCGCAGCTGGCCATCATCTGCGATGAGAATGTGGCTGAGGCGTATGGGGCGAGCCTGCCGGAAATGTTCAGTCACGATTCACGTCAGGTTGAACTGCTTGTTGTTGAACCCGGCGAGACCAGCAAATCCATCGCACGCTGGTCCTCCCTGCTGGAGCATCTCGCGTCCAGTGCCTATTCGCGTGACTGCGCCGTAGTCGGCCTCGGTGGCGGGATAATCACGGACCTGGCCGGCTTCGTTGCGGCCTCGTACCTGCGCGGCGTGGATTTCTACAGCGTGCCGACAAGTCTGCTCGGCATGGTTGACGCGGGTGTGGGCGGCAAGACCGGACTGAATCTGCAGGCAGGCAAGAATCTCGTTGGTGCCTTCTGGCAGCCCCGCAAGGTGGTCGTGGACGTCAATTGCCTCAGTACCCTGCCGCAACGGCAGTTCCAGCTGGGTGCAGTTGAGTTTTTCAAGCATGCCCTCATCGGCCTGCCCCGGCAGCTGGAGCTTCTGGGCACGTCTGCGTTCCGCAGGGATGCTGACCCGCAACAGCTCAGTGAATGGCTGGCGGACAACATCGGCGTCAAGGCCAGGACTGTTGCCGCTGATGAACGCGAAGGCGGTGTCCGGGCACACCTGAACTACGGCCACACTCTCGGTCATGCTCTTGAGGGTGCAAGCGGACACCGGCTCGCACACGGTGAGGCTGTCGCCTACGGCATACTGTTTGCCACGCTCCTGGGCCGCTCACGCGCTATGCGGGACGTGACTCCACTGGCAATGCAGCTGCTGCGCTATGTGCAGCCGGAACCGCTTGGAGCCGTCGCCCTGCCGGAGTTGTTGCCGTTCATGGCCCGTGACAAGAAGAACCGGATGGGGGTGCAGCGATTCGTGCTACTGGAGGAACCGGGCAAACCGGTCATCGTTGATGACATCACGCCTGCCGAAATCGAATCAGCCTGGCTTGAGCTGCGGCGGCTGGTTGAAGGACTGGACTGGGAGGCCTCAAATTGATTCTGGTACTGAACGGACCGAACCTGAACCTGCTGGGCCGCCGCGAGCCCGAGGTATACGGAAGCACCACCCTGGCTGGACTTGAGCGACTCTGCACCCAGTGGGGCACGGAACTTGGCCTGCAGGTCAGCTGCCGTCACAGCAACCTTGAAGGTGAACTGATCAACTGGCTGCACGGGGCTGAAGCCGAGGGTTTCCGTGGTGTGGTGCTCAATGCTGCGGGCCTCACCCATACATCAGTGGCCCTGCGTGACGCCATTGCCGCTACCGGGCTGCCTGTCATCGAGGTGCACCTGTCGAACGTGCATGCCCGTGAGGAGTTCAGGCATACCAGTCTGCTGGCGGCAGTCTGCCGTGGTCAGGTCACCGGCTTCGGCGTGCATTCGTACCACGCGGCCCTGCATCTGTTCGCGCAGGGCGTCTAACCGCGCAGGAAGCCCGTTTCCAGTTCCTCAAGAGGCGGCAGATCCTTTATTGACCTGAATCCGAACTCCATGAGGAATCGTTCAGTGGTGGCCCACAGGAGCGGCTTGCCTATGACATCACGCTGCCCGACCACTTTGATCAGGTCCCGCTCCTGCAGGGTGTCCAGTGTGGAGCTGCAGGATGCGCCACGGGCGGCCTCGAGTTCACCCCGGGTTATCGGCTGCCGGTATGCCACGAGTGCGAGCGTCTCAAGGGCCGCATTCGACAGTCTGGGCAGAGGGGGCGGCGCGAGAAGCGCTGCCAATGACGGAGTCAGCCGCGGATCGACCACCAGCCTGTAGCCACCGGCCACTTCCTCGATTTTCAGCCCCAGCCTGGCTGCCGTCAGGGCTTCACGCAGCTGCGCCACAGCATCGGCTGCCTTCACACCCTGTGCGAGCACCTGTTCCAGTTCCCTGTCCGACAGGGGCCGGCCTGCAGCCAGCAAGGCCGCACATAGCAAGGCGTTCTGTTCTTCGTGTGGCTCCACCACCTTTCATCTTATCGCCCGCGGGCCTGTGTAACCGCTTCAATACAGCCGCATCACCTCAATCCGGCCGCCACTGAGTTGCAGCAGTGCTTCAAGGGCCAGATGCGGTGGTTGTCCGCTGTGCACCAGCAGATGCGCAACCGTTGGCGATTGCTGCCTGTATTCACTCCAGTCGGGCAGGTTCGCAGTCCCGGGCAATTCCCCGCTGCCGGCTGACTGTTGCTCAAGCAGCAGGATGCTGTGATGCAGTCTGCTGTTCAGCTCAGCGTCAGCCGCTGCGTAGGCGAGCTGGTTCCGTGTTGCCAGCGCACCCAGCAGTGCAAGCAGTTGCATGCTCAGGGCCATTATCAGCATGGCGCTGAGCAGCAGCAGCACGCTGACGAGGGCTATTCCTGTTCCGGCCCGCACACATGCCTCACAGTCCCGCCAGTCGCTGTGGCGAGGCGAACCCGATGTACGCCACCCGGCTTGTATCCCAGGTGAAGCTCAGCTGAACGACGAACGCTTTGATTTCAACTGGCCAGGCCTGATCGGCCATGATGTAGTTGCCTTCAGCGGTCACCAGTCCGAGCAGCTTCAGGTTGGTTACGTCCTGCACGGCCGGCTGACGCGTTGCCCCGTCCTCGCGCCGGTAAAGGTTGTACTGCCCCGCTGAATCCCTCATCACGTCCAGGGTGATGTTCCGTTCGACCGGTTCGGACAGCCAGCGTTCTTCCATGTAGTGAACCCGGAACGTGTCACTGCGGTCATCCCTGCCTGACAGGCCGATCTCAATGGTGGGGCCAGTCACGTCACCGATGAAACCCTGGCCGTAGCCCGCGAAGCTGAGCTCACGCACGACCACGTTGCGGGCTATCGATTCCAGCTGCACGCGCTCCAGCATGTCGGTCGTCTGCCGGTAACCCTGGATGCTGCCGATGGTCCAGTGGGCCATTGCTGCCAGCACGACGCCCAGAATCGCCAGACCGGTGAGCAGCTCCACCAGCGTGAATCCCCTGTGCCCCCTCATGGCGGACCTGTCCTCCTCGCGACTCCTGAGAGTGTGACCTGGGGACCATCCGGGATGGCAGCGCGAACGGTGAACCGCCGCGGCCAGCCCGGGGATTCGGCCGAGCAGCTGAAGCCGCTGGCAAGGGCAGCGCATCCTTCGGAAGTTGCCTTGCAATCTATGCCTTCGAGTTCCGCCGGATCCAGGGCAGTGCAGGTCTCACCGGAGCCGAGGCCAAGCAACCTGTACTGCAGCTCGGAATCCGCAACATGCAGCAGGCGCGCATTCATGCTTGCCACGTGGGCCAGTTTTATGCTGGACAGCTGCAGGCCCGCAAGAGCCGTGGCACCGATTGCCAGCACGGCCATCGCCACAAGGATCTCGATGAGGGTCAGTCCCAACCTGTTCACCGGAGTTCCACTTCGGTCCGGAGCCGGCCCGCGCGGGAGACAAAGATGCGGGCCTCGAGCCCGCCGCGCACAAGCGTGATTGTCTGGTTGAATGCCCCGCCGCCAAGGCAAGTGCGCCCGTAACCGGTAGGCAGCCAGATCAGGCCATTCCCGGGTGCTCCGAGTGACACTCCGCGGTACTCCTGCAGATCCATACTCCGGACCACTTCGCCCGTGCTGCAGAGTTCACTGGGAGCATAGCTGTCTCCTGTGCTGCGTCGCTGCTGGTACTGCCCGTTGACCGCGTCATATACGACCGCTATGGGCTCATTCCTGGCGACCGCCTCAAGCCGGGCCTGACTTATGAAGGAGCGGAGTGCGTGACTGGCGGGACCGAGCGGTGAAGGCCAGTACAGCACCGCCACCAGGGCCGTACCGGCGAGGATGGACAGCGTGATCACCAGCTCAGGCAGGGTCACGCCTCTGGAATGCATCATTGTCTGCCTCCCTTGACGAAGCGAGTCTGAACGCTCGCTTCAGGTTAGGCAGTTGCTTGCCCGGCGGCCCGGGGTATTCACATATGAGCCCAGCTGTTCTGGGCACAAGCCCAGACGCGGCTCAGTTTTCGTCTGTACTCAGAACAGCCAGGAACGCTTCCTGCGGCACTTCCACACTGCCGATCTGCTTCATGCGTGCCTTGCCCTTTTTCTGCTTCTCAAGGAGCTTCTTCTTGCGGGTGATG